>JBECKW010000328.1:0-14284 GCA_040235505.1 Desulfobacterales bacterium | reverse complement strand
TTGGGCATGAAGGTGACGGTCCGGTTGTCCCGGGCCGCTACGTTTTTCAGCACGTATTTGAACCATACCAGCTGGTCGCCCATCTGCAGGAGGGGCTTGAAGCGCATATCGATTTCAGCCTGGCCGGCGGTGGCCACTTCGTGGTGCTGGCATTCCACATCGATGCCGAGATCTTCCAGCACCAGCATCATCTCGGTTCTCAGGTCCTGGAATTTGTCCATGGGCGGAACCGGGAAATAGCCTTCCTTGTGGCGGGGTTTGTATCCCAGGTTGGGCACTTCGTCCCGGCCGGAGTTCCAGATACCTTCCACGGAGTCGACTTCGTAAAAGGCGCCGTTTCGGTTGGACTCGAACCGGACGTCGTCGAAGATGAAGAATTCGGCTTCGGGACCGATGTAAGCCGTGTCGCCGATACCGGTGCTCTTCAGGTAGGCTTCGGCCTTTTTGGCGATGTTCCGGGGGTCCCGGGTGTAGGGTTCCAGGGTGACGGGGTCCACGATGTTGCCGATGAGCGCCAGGGTCGGTACCTCATAGAAGGGGTCGATCTTTGCCGTGTCGGGGTCCGGAATCACCAGCATGTCGCTGGCGTTGATGGGCTGCCATCCGCGGATGCTGGAACCGTCAAAGCCAAAACCCTCTTCGAAGCTCGATTCACTGAGCTCTCCCAGCGGCACCGAAAAATGCTGCCAAACGCCCGGGAAATCCATAAAACGCAGATCCACCACGCGTGCGCCTTTTTCTTTTGCCATTTCGATAACCTGTTTGCCGTTCATGTTGAGTTTCCTCCTGATTCTGTGAGTGTTGAAAATAGTAAATCGTTAAAAAAATCTATAAAGAAAATCGGTTCCTGCCACCTTTGCAGGGTACTGTCTATAGGGCATCGGCGCCCCGTTCACCTGTTCGAACTCGAATGGCGGTTTCCACAGGGAGTATAAAAATTTTGCCGTCGCCGATTTTACCGGTATTGGCGGATTTTGCTATAGTTTCAATAACGGTATCCACCCGTGAAGCTTCAACGACGATTTCAATTTTAAGCTTTGGAATAAAATCAACCACGTATTCAGCGCCCCGGTATATTTCCTTATGTCCTTTCTGGCGTCCGTATCCCTTTACCTCCGTGATCGTCATGCCCTGAATGCCGATTTCATTCAAGGCTTCTTTTACGTCGTCGAGCTTAAACGGCTTGATGATCGCTTCAATTTTTTTCATGTCATCGTCTCCTGTTGTCATCCGGTTGCTGGTTTATCGTTTCTGAAATCATTCCCTTTTCCGTCACGGATAATCGATTATAATACGGCAGGCAAGCCGCCATATGCAAGGCATATCTTTCCGTATCTTATATTTACAGAATTTGAAAGGGATGACTGCAATCTCATTGTCTTATAGCAATCCGGAAATTAAAATTCAAATCCATGTTCCCCGTGCAGAGAGCTGTCGAGCCCCTTGATTTCATCTTCCGGATCCACCCTCAGGCCGCCGGTGATGAGCTTGGTCACCCATACGATGATGGCGGTACCGACCGCGGTATACAGCGCCGTGGCCAGAACGGCTACGGCCTGGATGCCGAGCTGTTTCGGGTTGCCGTAAAAGAGCCCCATTTTGCCCGCCGTAACAGCCGGAGTTGCAAAAAGACCGGTGGCCAGAGCCCCCCAGATACCGCAGAGACCGTGAACCCCGAAGGCGTCCAGAGAATCGTCATACCCCATTTTCGGTTTCAGCTTGGTGACGGAAAAATATCCGAGGAACCCGGCCACAACGCCAATCACCAGCGATCCTGAAAGATTCACGAATCCCGCCGCCGGCGTAATGGCCACCAGGCCCGCTACGATTCCCGAGGCAAGGCCGAGCATGGTCGGCTTTCCGGTGTTCATCCATTCGGCCGCCATCCACGCCAGGGCCGCGATTGCCGCCGAGGTGTTGGTGACCATGAATGCGGAGCCCGCAACGCCGTCGGCCGCCAGTTCGCTGCCGGCGTTAAATCCGAACCAGCCGAACCACAGAAGCGCCGCACCGAGGCTCGTGAGGGTCACGCTGGAGGGGAACATGGCCTCCTTTCCATAGCCGGCCCGTTTGCCCAGCATGAGCGCGATCACCAGACCGGCCACACCGGCGTTGATATGAACGACGGTACCGCCGGCAAAGTCCAGGGCGCCGAGGTTCGCCATCCAGCCGTTTCCCCATACCCAGTGGGCAATGGGGCAGTAAATCAGGGTGACCCAGAGCACCGTGAAAATAATCCAGGCGGAGAATTTCAACCGGTCCACCACGGAGCCGATCACCAGGGCCACGGTAATGCAGGCGAAGGTCATTTGAAAGAGAACGAATACGAAAGTCGGGATCGTTCCGAACAGGCTGTCGGGGCCGATCCCCCGGAGCATCAGAAAGTTCATGCCGCCGATCAAACCGCCCTTGTCCGGACCGAAGGCGATGGTATATCCCCATGCCACCCAGATGACGCTTGCCAGGCAGTAGGCCACCACGGTCATGGCGAAGGTGTTCAGGAGATTCTTATACCGGGACATTCCCCCATAAAAAAGGGCCAGGCCCGCCGGGGTCATCATCATCACGAGCGCCGCCGAAACGATCATCCAGGCAGTATCACCGGAATTCAGGCCGTCGGCACCGAAAGCAGCGGCCGCCGGCATCAACAGTAGCAGCAATGCCAAAAGAATACTCGATTTCATCTTCATTTTATCTCCTTTGATAAATGTGTTGAATTTGCCCTCTACTCCTCACAGGCAGCGGCCTGCCGAACCTCGTCGTCTTCGCCGTCGGCTCGTCTCAATATTTGTAGAATGGCGGTTTTCAGTTGGGCTTCCAGTTCCGCGACATCGATTTTCTGACCGTCCACATCCCGGATATAAAATACATCCACCACCTGGTCGGCCTTGGTGGCAATTTTCGCCACCCACACATCCATGCGGCAGCGGAACAGCGTATCGGTGATGAGAAACAGCAACCCCGGAAAATCATATGTGTGGACCTCTAACACGGTTAAGAAGTCCGACCAGTTGTTATCGATGGATACGCGGTGGGGCCGGGTTTTGGGCTGTGCTTTTTTCGGCCGGTAGGTGTCCATCCATTTGAATATTTCCGAGTGAAGGTCAATCTTTCCGGCGAGGGCCGACGTGAGAATCCCCTGGGCTTTTTGCCAGCGCTGGGCTTCCCGGTCGTAATCGGACGGTACCTTCACTTCAAAGATGTCCAGAACAACGCCGTTTCTCCAGGTGAAGGCCTGGGCGTCCAGGATGTCGAATCCGCTGAGGGTGAAGGCCCCCGCCATTTTTGAAAAGAGCCCCGGTGCATCCTTTGCGCAGATGGTGACGGTACGGTTGTCCGGAATGTCCCCGGTGGCCACCTGCCAGACGAAGGGCTTGTCATCGAGTGTTTCATGGAGCGCGATGTGCCGCTGGATTTCGGCGGGTTCGCAATTGAGCATGTATCGTGGAGCCATCACCGAGAGAAGCGCGGCGGTCTTCTTGCGTTTTTCATGAGTTTCCGCCGCTTTTATCAGGGACTCCTTTTTGATCTCGACGGATTCCAGGACCTGACGGCTGGCGAATTCCCCCCGTTCCAGAATCTTAAGGATTTTCAGGGTCAGGTCCCGGAGCAGCATGAGGGTCCAGTCGTTCCACGCCTTGGGCCCGGTGGCGGCCGCATCGGCGACCGTCAGGAGATAGAGCATTTGAAGCCGATCGATGTCCTTGATTCGACGGGCACACATAACGGCCGTGGCTTCGTCGTTGATATCCCGCCGGGTGGCCGTTTTCATCAGAAAGAGATGCTCTTTGACCAGGAATGCCACGGTATCGATCTGGGAATCCGAATATCCCATCCGGCTCAGCACTTCCCGGGCGATATGGGCGCCTTTCCCTGAATGGTCGCCCCCGGGAAGTCCCTTGCCGATGTCGTGAAGCAGGGCCGCCCACAACAGCAGCTTCCGGTTTTTCAAGCTCTGAAATAGATCCGCACACAGGGGGTCCTTGACCATGTCTTCCGGACCCCCGAAATTCTTGATGGTCTGAACGGTCTTGATGGAATGCCGGTCTACCGGGAACAAATGGTATTCGTCATACTGAATGCGGTTTTTGATGGTTTTGAATTCCGGGATAAATCTGGCCAGAAGTCCCGTGGACAGCACATCATCCAGGACATTGAAGTCGTGCGACGTGAGCGTGAGGCACCGTTCGAACGCCTTAATGGCCTCTTCGGAAGACAGGAATCCTTTACCGGCCAGATACAGAAATTCATGTACCAGGCGTTTGCCTTCCGCACTCAGGGGAATCTTGAGCCGGCTGCTTTCTTCAAAAATCCTGACGAGCAGCATGGGGTCTTTGATGATGGCTTCGGAGGACGAGAAGGTGAGCATGCCTTTTTCAACCAGAAGGCCTTCCACCGACGATTCCTTGGCTTTTTTGCCCTTGATATAGAATTGTTTGCGATACCCCTGTTCTAAAATGAACGTCAGAAACATGTGCTTGAGCTGTTCCATTTTTTCGTGCAGCGTTCCTAGAAACTGCTCCACCGAGGTCTGACCGTTTACATCCTTTATATTAAGCGTCTTCGGGATCAATACCTGGTGTTCAAAATGGAGCTGATCGCTCTTGCGGCCGGTCAGGTGGTGCAGGTGGTTCCGGACCCTCCAGATATAAGCGAGGGAATCGGTCAGGGTCCGGTATTCGCTGTGCGACAGAATCCCGTAATATTCAAGGTCATTGATATTTCTGATATTGTGTTTGATTTTGGAAATCCACATGAGGGTGTGGTAGTCCCGAAGGCCCCCCTGTCCCTCTTTGATATTCGGCTCCAGGAGATAAGTGGAATCTCCGAAATGGTGATGCCGCGCCATGGCGCCCTGGATCAACTGGGAAATGACCTTCTCCGACTGTCTGGCCAGAACCTTCGAGCGAATTCGCTCCATGAGGGTGGAATACAGGGGGGACATGCCGCAGATGAAGCGGGCATCCAGTTGCGGGGTCAGAACCTCGATGTCGCCTTTGGCCCCTTTCACGCATTCCTGGATCGACCGTGTCGCGTGGCCCACCTCGAGGCCGATGTCCCATAGCGGATAGACCAGATCCTGAATGAGTTCGGCGGCTTCCTTCGGCACTTTCTTTTCAAACAGGACCAGCAGGTCGACATCGGAATGCATGCATTGCTCCTGACGGCCATAGCCCCCCTGGGCGATCACTGCATAGGGGATCTTGCTTTCAATCAGGCGCAGTCCGACGGCACTGGCCTCAAAGCTGTTGCGAAAGTAGGAGTCCAGGAAATCCGCATTTTCAGACAGAAACGATGTGTGCCTGCCTTTTAAAAACCGATGAGACAGTTTTTCCCTTTTGCTTTTTAGCAATTCTACGAGTTGTTTTTGATTCTCATTCATGTTCGGTCCCAAAGAAAGCAAACAATTGCGCATCATGAGATGCAGCAATAGATATGCCAACATTTAAGTAAAAATAATTAATTGTAATATCAATAGGATAAATAGATATTGACGCCCCATTTGACAAGCTAAAAGACAAATATGTAAAATATACTGGAAAAATAAATACAAATTTGTTGTTTTGATCTTCCGGTTTTACTCCGATCCGAAAGTCCGGCGCCAGAGATCGGTGATGCTGCGCCGCAGGTCTTCGAACATTTCAATCGGCACAACCGCTGGCTTATCCTGAAGCCCCAGGCGATGAGCCATGGCCCGGTAGGTCAGATAGGCGGCCCGAAGCAGGTGTGCGGTCCGGTCATTTACCAGGCCGCATTGGGCCAGGCTTTGAATCAGGCGGACATTGTCTGTCCACCGGACCAGCGACGGGACATCCCGGGCCATGAGCAGGACGATGTGCTGGACCAGAAATTCGATGTCCACCATCCCCCCCCGGTCCTGTTTCAGGTCGAACCCCTCCCGGTTTCGGCGGCCGTACTCCTGAAACATCCGGGCACGCATCCCGGCAACTTCTTTCTGGAGTGATTTCTTTTCGCGGGGGCTCCCGATGACCTTTGCACGGATTTGTTCAAAGCGTCTGCAAAGGGCCGGATCTCCCCATATGGCCCTGGCTCTCACCAGCGCCTGGTGTTCCCAGGTCCATGCCTCTTCCATCTGGTAGTTCTCAAATGCGTCGATGTGGCTCACCAGCACGCCGCCGCTGCCGCTGGGTCTCAGACGAACATCGGTATCGTATAGAACGCCGGCGCTGGTATGGGCGGTCATAAGATGGATGACGCGCTGCGCCAGCCTTGCATAGAACTGACCGGTATCCACGGGGTGGTCCCCCCCGGTGGTTTCGGACCGGGTGCCGGCATGAAGAAAGACGAGGTCCAGATCCGATGTATACCCCAGTTCAAAACCGCCGAGTTTTCCGTAGGCGATGACGGCAAACCCGCGCTGGAGCGTCTCTTCCGACAACACGCAGACGGGGGTTCCGTGTTTCTGCGTCAGGTACCGCCATGACAGATCCAGCACCTTGTTGATGACCTCTTCGGCGATCCAGGACAGGTGGTCGCTGGTCTGCATGAGGGGGAGCCCTCCGGAGATATCGGCGGCCGCCACCCGCAACGTGTTTGCATACTTGAAAACCCGAAGCGTTTCCATCTGATATTCCAGATCCTGGGATTGGAGGTTCTTGAACCGCCGGGCCAGATCCTCGGCCAGTTCGTTTCGCGTGGGAGGCGTGAACAGGGTTCGGGGATCCAGCAGTTCATCCAGAAGCAGCGGATGTTGTGCAAGATAGGAGAGAATCCAGGGACTTGCGGCAGAGAACTCGATCAACCGGGTGACGGCATCCGGATTTTCCACCAGGAGCGAGAGGTAGGTCGTGCGCCGCTGGACGGTTTGGATAAGACCCAAAACGGACTGAAGGACATCCATCGGGTGGGGTGTGGCAGCAAATCGATTGAGCAGAAGGGGAATCAGTTTGTTGAGCCGCCGTTGCCCCTCCTGGCCGAGGGCCTGGGTCGCGGGATCTTCCCGAAGCGCTGCAAGCGCGTGGAGCACCTCGCCCGGACTGCCGATTCCCAGGCCGTTCAAAAATCGCGACGCTTCCTCTTCCGGCTCCAGCCCCAACCATACGGCTTCCAGCCGGGCTTCCACAGTTTTTTCGGGAGGGGAGGTCTCGTCGACGTCCATGGACAGAAGCTGACGAAACTGGTCATGGACAAATCGACGATGGATATTGAGCGAGTCCAGAAAGCCCGCCCAGTCATCAAATCCCATGGCGGCCGCGAGGCGCAGCCTGCCGTCAGCGTCTGTGGGCAGGACATGGGTTTGCTGGTCCCGGTACTCCTGAAGACGATTCTCCGTGTCCCTGAGAAATATATAGGCACTGCCGAGCGCCCGGGCGGTTTCTTCGGAAATATGGCGTTCATCCATCAGCACGTTCAGAATTTCCCGGATGCCGCGCTGTTGAAGCGGCGCGGTGACGCCGCCCCGGAGAAGCTGAAAGATTTGTCCAAAGAACTCGACTTCCCGAATACCGCCGGGGCCGTTTTTGATATTTTCACGGATTCCTTTGACCCGAAGCTCCCGTTCGATATTGCGTTTCATCTCCCGGAAACTTTCGAACATGTTGTAGTCGATATAGCGCCTGAAAATAAAGGGCCTCATGCGGTCGAGCAGTTGGCGTCCCGCCTTCCCGTCTCCGGCGACGATCCGGGCTTTGATCCAGGCATAGCGCTCCCATTCTCTTCCCTGGTTCTGGTAGTAATCTTCCATGTTGTCAAAGCTCATGACCAGAGGGCCGTTTTCTCCATAAGGTCTGAGACGAAGATCCACTCGAAACAACGGCCCGTCCGGCGAGGTGCTTCCCAGGATGCCGATATAGTTGCGACACAGCCGGACGAAGTACTCTTCGTTGGTGACGCTTTTTTCTCCTCCGGTGGTGGAGCCGGGTTCCGGATAGGCGAACACCAGATCCACATCGGAGGAAAAATTGAGTTCCCTGGCTCCCAGCTTCCCCATTCCGATGACGACAGGATGTTGCGCGGCGCCCTTGCCGGAAGTGGGCACGCCATACTGTCGGCACAAGCTCTGGCGGACGGCGTCAAGGGCCGCCTGAAGGCAGGCGTCGGCAAATGCCGACAGATCTTCAAGGGTTTCCGAAAGCGAAGCGATCCTGGAAAGGTCCCGCCAGGCAATCCGGATAATCTCCCTGCGACGGATTTTGCATAAGGCGTGGCCGATGGAAATATCATCGGACATCCCCTCCAGAGACATCCGAACCCGGTTTTCATATTCCCCGGCCTCATATGAGCGAAGCAGGTCTCCGCTTTTCGCAAGCTCCCCGAGCAGAAGGGGGCTGCGAATACAGTTTTCACTGACAAATTCGCTGAAGGCAAAAACCCGCCGGGCAGGCGCAATCAGATTTTTTTCTTCCAGCAGATGGATGGTATCCTCGTCAGCGGCATCGCAGAACATCCGCCATTTCCGGCTCGCATCATCCAGGAGGGGGTTTGGGAGGTCACTCATGGGCGTATTTTTTCCACTAATAATTCATAATATTAACCAGTTACAGACGATTTCGCGCCCAGGGCGGAAGCAGAAGAGAAATTTGACAATTTATTTATTTCGATGCTACTAGGACAGACTACGGTTGTAAAGAGGCAACTTGGGCCGGGGGACACGATTTGTATTGTGGGCCGGGCGCTGTATGTGTTACAGGGGCTTCCGATGTGCAATTGAATCGCCTGACGAGATAGAAAAACTTCAAAGATGGAATCAGCTGGTTATCATGAGCGAGATGGAAAGACCGAGAGAAGCCTGCGGGCTGTTTGCCATTCATAATCACCCCGAGGCGGCCAAAATGACCTACTTCGGTCTTTACGCCCTGCAGCACAGGGGGCAGGAAAGTGCCGGGATCGCCGTTTTCAGGGAAAAACTTATCGACTTTCACAAAGGGATGGGGCTTGTTTCCGATGTATTCAGTATGGATCATCTGGAACGCCTCGGCGGCGGCAGTGCCATCGGTCATGTCCGCTACTCCACCACGGGAAGCTCCATTCTGCCCAATGCCCAGCCGTTTGTGGTCCAGCACAGCAACAAATCGTATGCCGTGGCGCACAATGGAAACCTGGTCAATGCCCATCACCTGAAGCAGGAACTCGAAGAAACCGGTTCGATTTTTCAGACCACCATCGACAGCGAAATATTTCTCCATCTGTTTGTGAAAAATTTGAAGCTCGGCTTCGAAGGGGCACTGGTTGAAACGGCATCGAAAATGATGGGTGCCTTTTCCATGGTCATGCTCACCAGCCGGGGAGAGGTGGTGGGACTTAAGGATCCGAACGGTTTTCGCCCCCTTTGCATCGGCCGGTTGAACGGTCATTATATCCTGGCTTCCGAGACCTGTGCCCTGGATCTCGTCCAGGCGGAATTCATCCGGGAACTCGATCCCGGAGAGATCGTCATCATTGACGCAGAGGGGATTCGGAGCATTCGGCCGAAAACATCGGCCCGGAAAACCTTCTGCATTTTCGAGTTCATTTACTTCGCCCGGCCGGACAGCACCTTTTGCGGAAAAAACGTCTATCAGGTTCGGAAGGACCACGGCCGGCAACTGGCCATGGAAGCCCCCGTGGATGCCGATCTGGTGATGCCCTTTCCGGATTCCGGTACCTATGCGGCCCTGGGATATTCGGAAGCCTCGGGAATCCCCTTCGAGATGGGGATGATCCGGAACCATTACGTGGGCAGAACTTTTATTCAGCCGACCCAGAGCATGCGGGATTTCGGCGTGCGCATCAAACTCAATCCGGTAAAGGAACTGCTGAGGGGAAAAGATATTATTATCATTGAAGATTCGATCATCCGGGGAACCACCATCAAAACCCGGGTCAAGGCCCTTCGGGAATTGGGAGTCAAACGGGTTCATCTGAGAGTGAGCGGGCCGCCCCATCGATTCCCCTGCCATTACGGCATCGATTTTTCCACCAAAGGCGAGCTGATTGCCGCAAAAATGACCATTGACGAATTGGGGAAACACCTGGGAGCCGACTCCCTTCATTACCTGAGTCTCCCGGGGCTTCTGTCGTCCACCGGTGTTGAGGATCCGGAGCGTAATTTCTGCAAGGCATGCTTTGATGGATGTTATCCGGTGGAATTCGATGAAAACCTTTCCAAGGACTGCTTAGAGATAAGGTAGACGTCATGTTGGAAACCAAGTTCTTAAAGGACAATATCCAGAATATTCAGAAGCTGATGGCCCTGCCGCCGCTGAAGGATTTCGAGACCTCCAGTCTTCGGCAGCTTCTGCGGCTCAGCAAAATCCGCGAATTCAAGCACAATGAAAAGATCATCGAGGAGGGTGCCCAGGATCCCTGGCTCTACTTTCTTCTTTCAGGCGAGGTCCGGGTGGAAAAAGAAGGAGTTCGCATCGCCTACCTCCAGAAAATGGGTGATATCATCGGAGAGATGCGGATGCTCGACGGCAAGGAACGGTCGGCCTCCGTTTTTGCCGAGGGCAGCGCCGTGTGCCTGGCCGTCAAGACGGATGCAAAAGACCGTCTGGCCTCAGAGGAGGAAAAGGCAAATTTCCTGCTGACCCTCTATCGGATGTTCACCGAATTTGTGACCCTCAGGCTGCGCCTCCTCAACGATGAGCTGGTCCGGATGAAAAGCAACCTGAATGTATAAGTCCCCATGAGTTCAACGGTCACATTCTCCAGGCATGCCGTCAATGTCTTCTTCCACATTCTGACCCGTTGCAACCTCTCCTGCAGGCACTGTTATATCAATCCCGACCAGCATGGCCGCGAGCCTCTCTCACTTGACGTCATCCGGGAGTGGCTCGGGGCCTTTTCTCAAAAGAGCGACATCGCCAATGTCATTTTTCTGGGGGGAGAACCCACCCTGCATCCGGAACTGGCCGAAGCCGTCCGGGCGGCCCGGGCGATGGGTTACGCCTCCATTACCATCGACACCAACGGCTTTCTGTTCAACGACATCCTTCAGCGCCTGGACCCGGGGGAGGTGGACTACTTCAGCTTCAGTCTGGACGGCGCTACCCGGCAGACCAATGACCTGCTTCGCGGGGAAGGCAGCTACGACCGGTGCATAGCGGGTATCCGGCGTGCCGTTTCCCGGGGGTTCAACACCAGCCTGATTTATACGGTCAGCAGCTCGAACCTTCACGAACTGGATCGGGTGCCCGCGCTTTTAAAGAAATGGGGAGTCCAACGGTTTTTTATTCAGGTGATCGGCCTTCGGGGCAGGGCGGCGAAAGGGAATGCCGCGGCCGGCGAACCCGCAAAAGAGACATCCCAGGTAGACCACTTATCCTGGCTCCGGATTATTCCCGAAGTCGCCGAAACGGTCGCCGGACTCGGGATCCCGACCGTTTATCCAAAAGTTTTTCTGGCAACAGGCGAGCCCTTCGAGTGCGCCGGAATTGCAGCGGAGAATTATTTTATTTTCCCGAACGGCCGCGTATACCGCTGCCCCCTGTGCGAAGACCATCCGCTTCACAGTCTGGTTTTCAGGGAGGGTCGACTGGAGCAGGCTGGTGGAATCAACGAATCGCACCTGTTTCGTCTGGACATTGCCGAAGGATGTGTGATGAATAAGCTGCTTCAACCGGGCAATTTAAGCTACGGGCCCGATGGAAAACCGCTTTATCGGATCGCCTGTTGTATGTTGAAGGAGGAAGTTGTTTAAAAAAAGAACTTGTCGTTTTTCCAGGATATTTGTAATAATGCCCTCCGGTTGGCGTTGATAACCTTGGGGGGAGTGCTTTGGCCGGGAAAGGAGTGCCGGGCAAGTGGTGGAAAAAAAAGTAGGACTTGTGGTGAAATCGGATGCGCAGGCGGAGAAAAAGGCCGATGAACTCCAGAAGTGGCTGACTGGCCAGGGGGTTTCCATCGTTCGAAAGAAAAGTCCGCCGCCGGTCCCACGGGTTCCTTATAAAACCGGAGAGAAACAGGCGCCTGCAGACCTTTGCGTTATCTTTGTGCTGGGGGGGGATGGGACCTTCCTCAGTGCCGTACGCTGGACCGGGGACAGGTCGATTCCGATACTCGGGGTCAAGTTCGGGGAGGTTGGATTTCTTGCGGAAACCGTTGAGGAAAACCTGTTTTCCGCTGCCCGCCGGGTGTTGGCCGGAGAATTCGAAACCGAGCCCCGAATGCGGCTGTCGGTCCAGATCATCAGGGACGGCAGGAAGTTGGCAGGTGAAACCGTTTTAAACGATCTGGTTATCAACAAGGGGGCTCTTGCCAGGCTGTCGGCCATCAAGACGTTCATCGATGACAATTACCTGACCACCTATCGAGCCGATGGCCTGATTATCGCAACCCCCACCGGTTCCACCGCCTACTCTCTGGCGGCTGGCGGGCCTGTCATGCACCCCCGGGTCCCCGGCATCCTGATGACGCCCATCTGTCCGTTTACACTGACCAATCGACCGCTGATTGTACCGGATAACGTTAAAATTAGAATTGAACTTCCCAGGGGAGCCACGGATCTGCTGCTGACCTTTGACGGGCAGGCGGGGCTTCCAATCGACGAACGGGACATTATCCTGGTGGAAAAGAGCGCGTCCCCCATCCATATGGTAACACTTCCGGGTGAAAACTATTTCGATGTACTGAAGGCCAAACTTCGATGGAGCGGCGGACGGGCATAAGGAAAGGGATTATGAAACGTATCACTCGAATAATCTGTTCTTTGTTTATCGTTGGCCTTCTTACAGGTGACTTGTGGGCGGGCGTGGACGAAGTTAGCGAATTGGTGGGCAAGACCGATACGGCTGTGGTAAACTGGACGGAAGGTGTTTTAAGTGCCGTCGGGAAAGGAGCACCTCCCTCAGACGCCCTTGGAAACGAGCAGGGGCGAAAAACGGCGCTCGCCACCGCCATCTCGAATGCCAGGAAAAAACTGATGAGCGCCATCATGTTGATCCCGATTGATGGGGGGGCCACGGTCGGGGATTCCGTCGCCAACAATGAGGCCGTTCTCTCGGCGCTTAAAGAAATGGTGGGCAAGGCGGAGATGGTCCATCAGGAATTTACCACCGACGGATCCGTTAAAGTGACCATCCAGATGAGCATGAACGGCGGTTTTTCCCAATTGGTATTGCCGAAAGTCATCAAACAAATCGAGTCCGTCAGGCCGATTTCTACTTCATCTTCTACTTCACCCGGGAAGCAGTCCGAATCCGAAACCAATGGTGTTTCGACTGTCAACGATACAAAATCAGGACCCTATACCGGAATGATTGTCGATGTAAGAGGCCTTTCCGTTACCCCCTGTTTGGCACCCCGGGTATGTGACGAAAACGGACAGGAAGTCTTCGGCCCGGCCTATGCCAGCCGGGAGTTTGCCGTTCAGAATGGGATGACCGGCTATGTGTCCGACATGAACGCCGCCACCCGGAGCCCGAGGGTAGCCGACCGTCCTCTGATTCTGAAGGGGCTCAGGGCCGGAGGGATCGACGGTACCGACATCATTGTAAGCAATACGGATGCCGCCCGGCTGAGAAGCGATTTTGAGAACCTTGCGTTTCTTCGCCAATGCCGGGTCGTGATTGTGATGGACATGCCCGATGCCAGCGGAGAAGGGTGATATGAAAGCCGGGCAATCCCCTTTTTTTCCGGGTGCCGCAGTTATTGCGCTTCTCCTTGTTTTTCAGGGAGCAGTTCCGGCGACGGCGCAGTCCGTGCTTCAGGCACAGAAGACTCCCTGTGCCGCGGTGACTTTTTTGGAGGGAACCCCGGTGCGGGTGGTTTCTTCTTCCGTGAAGCGGCCACTTACGGTGGGGGAGAAGCTTTATGCCGGCAGTGTTCTCCAGACAGACCCTGCTTCCCGTGTCGAGTTGACATTAACCGGCGGCGGTATTGTCCGGATGCCCGCAGAGACTGCCGTTGAGTTGGCGACGGAGGATATCGAAGGCGCCGGGCAGCCGGGGCTTCGATTTCAGGTCATGCTGCAAAAGGGGGAGATTTGGATCAACCTGTCGAATCAAACCGACGGCAATGAATTACAGGTGCTGACATCCAATGCAATGCTCTCCGGTCCCCGAAGCGTGTTTCGTGCCATGATCTTCCCGGAAGGAGCTGCAGAAATAAAGGACTACGAAGGCCAGGTAACCGCCACCGGGCCGTTTGAAATTCTCAAGGAAAACGGGCGTTATACCCTGCGTTCCCTTGCGGGCGATAAAGATGACACCCCTGAACCCTGGCGGCACACGATACCCCCTTACCGCAAAATCATTGTCCAATCTTCCGGTGCCGCCACCCTGCCGTTTCGATTCGCCGCCAAATCCGACCTCACCGCCTGGGTCCGCTGGAACCAGGCGCGGGA
>JBECKW010000325.1:0-11524 GCA_040235505.1 Desulfobacterales bacterium | reverse complement strand
GTCTATTCCCGCCCGGAAAAAGGGGAAAAAGGCTACCTGGGTACGTGGGCCGGAATCAACTTCTATGAGGCAACACAAATGCCGAGGTACGGCCTGACGGCAAAAACGAAAGACGCCATCAGCTTCTCGACCGGAGCCATGCGTATGACATTCATCATGGGCAAGGGCGCGTTCGGGAAAGTGACTATCGGCGGACAAAACGACCCCGAATTAATTTACGAGCACTATACATCTGGCGGAGTCGCGAATCCAACGCATAGCTACGGTACGATGGCCTGGAAGTTCATCTGGAAGATGAAACCCCTGAACGCCAACTGGTGCATCGGATTGATGACCTACTTGGCGTAGGCGGAACCGTGGGGGCCGGGATCTTCCCGGCTCCCATATTGAGGGCGACATGAATGCAACCGAATTAATCAATATGCTGTTGCTGCTCAAGGCCCCGGTCGGCGAAGCCAAGCCGACCTTAACGCAGATCGCAAAGAGTTGTGTTGAACGTGGATACCAGCGGGTATGGGGAGCGTTCTGGTGGTTGCCCCGCCAAGCGAACACCGAACTGACCTGCACCGCCGGCCAGGCATACGTTGAACTGCCGACCGACTACGAGCAGGGATATCACCTGCGGCGCGAAGGGACGACCGACAACGAAATCAACGTCGTTTCACCCCAGCGGTTTTACAAAGACCACCCCTATCCGGAAGGGGAAAATTCCGGCGTCGTCAAAGAGGCGACCGTCCTGCATAACACGTCGTGGAAGCCGCACGAATACCGGCTGTACCTCTATCCGCTCCCCGACGTCGCATATACCTTGCCGTTGATTTATCTGCGCAAGGGCGACGTGGGCGAACTGCAAAGCCTGCCGAGCTATATGCTCGACGCCATCGTCGCCGCTAGTCAATATGCCTTTGGTATTATCACCAAGGAAGAAGAATTGGCCGCAGTCAGAGAGGGAATCAGCAATGCGGGAGTCTTCGTTGTTCCGTCCGGCAGGAATACACTCACCGAGCTGGCGGACCTGTTCGCCATCCCTGGCGCTCCGGGTGGCTTTTTTGGTGAGTCTCTGTAGCATCTTTGCTACCGGGGAGCAGGCCGTAGCGCAGTACGACAGCCTGAGTGAGATTCGTGCTGCCGTCAGCGCGATGATGAACACCAACGTCTCCGACGCTGACCTGAATATTATTATCAATATGGCCGCCTGGGACGTCCAGGCACAACTCAAAAGCGTGATCCGGGTTGACACTATCCCCCTTACGTCCGGAACGCTACGCTATGAGTTGAACAGCGACATGATGAATGGCGACGCGTCCGGTGTGATTTGGCGGCGCACGTACTCCGGGGAAGACATTTACCTGGCCCGCATGAGATATGTTGGAACACCGGACGTCGGCCCGATTCCCGCTGTGTACTGGATCGAAGGAAACATGATCCTCTTGACCGGGCAGGGCGGCAAAGGCGACACATTGTTTGTGTTCTATCCGGTGTTGGCCACTGAAATGGGAGCCGATACCGACACCGGAGACCTGGCCACCGCCGACGATCCGGCGGTGATTTTCCTGTCCCTGTCGTTTCTGGCCTCAAAAAAGAACATGAGCGACACGAGAGATTACTGGTACAGAGTGTTTGCCGAATACCGTTCAGCACGGAGGGGGCAGGGTGCGCCACAACAAGAGCAGCAGTAAGTATCTCATCCTGGTTGTCGTCTGTGCGACCATGCTGGTTATGGCCCTAACCTTGCCGGATGGGCTGGAATTATATCCCGTAGGAAATTTCAGGGGGATTACCGGCAGGCACGCCATCGGACCGTCGCTGGAACTGTTGTCCGACTTGCGCAATGCCGCAGTAATGGTCGATAACGGGAAGATTCTGGTCGTCAAGTCGTCCGGCGATACCGTCATGGGACAACCTCTCAGCTCCAGCCTCTATTATCCGATAACCGGGATATTTCCTTACCGCCAAGTAAATGAACAACAACAGATTGTCGTCGCCGCCGGCAACGGGGTTTTAGTATACGACGCCGCAAACAACGAGTGGGTTTCCAATACCGTCAACCAGTATGCCGGCGTGTGTAGCGTGGCCACAGGGAATGACACTGTGTTTGGCTTGGAAACAAGCTGGTTCGGCATCTCCGACCGAGCCTTCAGCGAGATCTGGATTGCGGGTGCGACGTATGATCTGCGGGCCATCCTGTGCGATTCGCTGATTCTCCTGGAAGATGGATCGGGACTGCCGGATAACGGGGCGGCATCCTTCGTGTTGCTCGGCACCCGCGAATACGGCACGGCCAACGTTTTTGCTGCATCCCGTTATGGGTCACGAATCGGCGAGACGTTTATGGACACCCTAATTATTGTTTCATCTCAAGATCGGGTGCGATATGCCAAGCCGCCGCTGATCACCAACCTGCCAAAAGCGTACGATGAGTCGGACGCTGATTCAATGCAGTGGCGTTTGACTTTTACGATGAACGGCAAATGGCAGGAGCCGATGCTGTGGTTTCGGGAGGCTGACAACATACACTGGGCGCCACAGGATTGGGCGATGCTGAAGATTGATCACATCGATGGGGCATCTTGGCGGTACCAGAACATGGTGTTCCGGATGTGGAACTGTTCGCCGCAAGCACCGTATTCTTTTATGTTGGCGGCCGATACGTTTTATTACAATTATATCAAGTCGTGTGGCCAAGACGCATTTGAGATCCGGCGGATTCCCGCCGACAGTATCGCATTTACCGGAGCGTTCTGGGATACCGTGCTGCACGATGAAATTACCGACTGGACTGTCGATTCAACGGCATACGAAAATACGTATTACTATCACTATGTCATTCACAATGCATCGACGACGGATTTCCACGATTGGCCGATTGACACGTTCGATTATATCGGCGTGTATGTTGAGGATATCGTCACTCGACCCCAGGTAAAGTTTCCCACTTTTTTCCCTGTGCGGTGTACGACGTTTACTGGGACGCCCGACTCGATCAAATTCATCGTTACCGACGTTCCATACTTTGACCAAATCGGAACGACCGAATGGTGGGGTAACAACGATACCTTGACGCTGATTCGCTGGAATCGTAATTCGACAACTTGGATCGACAGTTCGGTGGTCGAACTGTGGAAGGATCCCTGCCAAGCGATGGTCAACAGCCGGATGTATTATGCTGGCAACCCTGACGAGCCGTCGGAACTCTGGTGGCTTGACGAGTATACGGTTGACACGGCGGGAAATGTTGCGGGAAACCTTTACATTAATCGCAACGACGGAGATCGCATCACAGCAATCATGGGATATAGCCGGAATGTTCTTGTTTGCAAACGCAATCAGGTTTATCTGGTGACGATCAGCCCGTACGACAACGCCCCCGATGAAGTTGTTTCGTTGCGTGCCGCCACCGGAACGCCGTCTCAGCAAACCATCGTGGCCCACGGGAACGATATTTATTACATCGGGCCACCGTTCGGGGTGTTCCGAGTTTCCGGGAACGTCGTCGCAAACATCGCCGCACCAGTGGCTTATTATTTTTCGGATTCATTGCGCGCTGGATATGAGGGAAATATGCGCTTGTTCGTCTATAACGATCCCATCATCGGCACCCCCGGCCTATATGTATGTATGCAAACCACCGAGGGCAACAACGTCGTGTTACGGTATGATTTGACAACTCAAGCGTGGACAAAGGAATATCGCAGCATGGATGCCGTAGCTGTTATCCCCAACGAGCAGGGGTTCGGCGACACACTGTTGTTCGGCTGGGGATACGAACAGGTGGACGCCGAGGGATCACCACAGTATACCTATATCGAGAAGTATCCGTACGGCCAACGGCGATGGAATGGAGCTGAGATCGACATGCATCTGTCTACGGTAAACGCGTCCATCGGCCCCGCTTTGGTCAACAAAACGATTTATCATTATGTACCGGAAATGCTGTGTGACAGCGCGGGGCTTTTCATTTTCTCTTTTTATGCCGACAATGGCGCGATGCCGGCATACGTCGATACCGTCAGGTCCACAACCGGCGATTGGCAATGGCCGACACGGAACGTGCGGGACGTGTTTGGCCGCACGTTTAAAATTACCGTGGATACTGACTCGACTGACGCGGCCATCCTGACCAGTATTGAATTATACTATCGCAGCGAAGGGGGTCCCGATGAGTAAGGTAACCGATGTGAATTTCGGCATTGTGGCGGTGTTGGTGATGCTCTTGTTCTATCTGCTTATAACCTCGGCGCAAGGGCAGTTCACGCCACTGGACAATTCGCCAAATGAAATTCAGCGGGTAATCAAGTGGGAATCAGATCGAACTATTGCGGGGACGCACATCGTTGACGGCACTTCCCCGGATTGGGTTGTCGTCGATATTGGCACGACTGATTATACGGTGCAATTGACCGGGGCGGGGAATCAGGTGTTACTGGATAGTGCGGCCAGCAATTGTACCGCCGATTCATTTAAGGTCTTATATATAGCAAACGGTCTATCGAGAATTAATTATTTGGTGATCAGGGATCGGTAATCATGGCAGGACCAACAGGAAAAACAGAAAAAACGCGAGAGCACAATCCGCCCGAATATCCCACCGGTGAGGGGATTGTTGAATATTGGGGGCCGGAGGAAGAATCCACTTGGCTGGAGGGGAATTTTGCCGACCTTCCTGAGTACACCGGAGAAACGCAATGGATGAAAGACCAGTGGATTTCATATCGCAATGAAATTGGAAATTTGCGTAACGATTATCTTGATTTGTTAGAAAAGAAAAAAGCGGAGGGATTAAGCGGTCACGCTCTCGCTGCCGACAGAGACTTGCAGACCATGCGCCTAAAGCTCAAAGATTTGGAAGCGAACGTCCAGCAGTTGATCGGAACGCCAACCACATTGGAAATGCCAGACGTGGATACGTCGCTATCTCCGGAAATGGAAGCGGCTACAGCCGAAGCGGAAGCGAACGTAACCGGGGGTAGTCAGTTCGCGGACCAAGCCGGGGACATTGTGAGCGGCACGTTCGCCGAGCCGGGCGGCAAGGCAACACAGGAAACCGGTGGACTTACACCCGAATCGACAATTGGTGGTGATCCGCTGCATCCAATTACGGGAGACAAGCTGGATGTCGGCGAGGGCATGGAAATGCCCAGCGGAGGAACGGGAGAAGCCGTAATCGGGTTTAACGAGTCACTCAAGAGTTACCAGGACAATTGGACCAATATGACCGAGGAAGAAAGGGAACAGGTCCGACAAAACCTGGAGATCCAAGGCAAACAAACGTATGGTGCTGGATTTACTCTTCCGGACGATGAAACACTGATCGGGGGAGGTGGGCCGACCCAGGATGTTGTCGATGAAACAATGGGTGAAGGACCTGGCGCTGAGGCGGCCGAAGGTGAATCGATTCAGAACTTTAATTACAAGCTTCAATGGTTCCAGAAGAACGCCCCTTATATGAGCGAAGAATCAAAAGCGCAAGCCCAAGCCGAACTGGAGAAGCTTGGCCAGCAGGTTTACGGGGCAAATTTTTCTTTGGCTGGAGTGCTTGAGGGGGGAGAGGGTGAAGGAGAACCCGGCGGAGGCCCGGAAGATGCTCAAGATGTTATTGATAAAATATTCGGCGATATTTTCGATATGGACACGACAGGCGCGCCACCTGGAAAGGCGACTGGCGTTGAACCAACCCCCGAAAAGACCGAGGCCGAACAGAAGGCGGCCGAGTTTCTTGACGACGTAATCAGTGGCAACGTGCCGCTTACCGAAGAGCAACAGGCGTGGCGCGATAAATTGACTGCGCAAATGGAATCCGGTCTGAGTGACGAAGAGCGGAAGGGGCGGGAGCAGGAAACGCAAGAGGCATTGAAGGCGGTGATGAGTTCGGCCGCCTTTCGCGGTGCCGCCGAGGGATCGAAGACGTTTGCCAAGATGGCGGAGATCGCCACCAAACGGGCGGCGGAGACAGCAGAGATTGACCGGCAAATCAAGGAGCGGGCCGCCGAGTTGCGCCAGCAATTTGACCAAGCAATTGAACAGGGGAATTACGCCAAGGCCGAATTGTTGCAGGCGCAGGCCGATCAGGAACGGTTGCGCAACCAGCAGGCCATGGATAAGGCATATAATACGAAGGTCCTGGAACTCAAAGAACAGGATATGCTGTATCAGCATGGGTTTAACGATCAGCAAATGGCTTTAGCCCGGCAATGGCAGAGCTATAATATGGCCTTGGGGAAGGCGCAATTTGATGCTGATGAAAAACAGCGGCTTCGTGAATACAATTTGTCTGAAGCACAGATCGCCATCGCTGAACAGGATATGAAGAACCGTTATGAGCTTGGTGAAAAGAACTGGGAGCTTGCCGCCAGGGGGCAGGATCTTAATGAGTTGCGCAACGAACAGGAGGTGGGGTTCCGCGACCGGGCGTTTGAGTTGCAAAAGCAGCTCGACCTTCAGGCTGCCGATCTGGAAACGGAAAAGTTCCAGGTGTACAAGGAACAGTTGGAGCGGGAATTCGGCATTCGGATCGATGAATTCGAGTTCAGAAAACAGCTGGAGCAGGGAAAGTTGGAACTCTCTGCCTTGGACATGGAGTGGCGAAACACCATTGCCGAACGAGAAGAGATGCATAATTTCATGATTTCGTCCGAGGGGTTGGCCTTGCAGAAGGAACTGGGGATGACCGAAATAGAATCGAGAATGATCATCGCCGGGGAACAATTGACCGTGCAACGCGAATCGATGTTATTGCAGAAGATTCTCACCGAGATGGGTTACGAGGTTGACCGGGAGGCGATCCAAGCCCAGGTTCAGTTGGCTCGCGATCAAGGCGGGCAAGACCTTTTAGGGCAGGTGTTCGGGTCGTTTTTAGGCATCATGATGTACACCATACTTTAATCAGAGAGGTAGTGAGCTATGGTTTTTGATCCGCAAACAGCGATCCCGCCGCCGGCCACCATGGGGCCACAATTGCCTGATCATTCAAGTGGCGGACTACCCCCTCAATTGAAGTACGCCATGCATGGGTTCCTGGGCCTGTTGACATATTTCCTTGGGCGAAAGACATTTGACGATAAGGGGCTGGCCTTGGCTATTGCCGGGTTGGGAACGGGCAATCGAATGCTCAACCAGTATGTGCATGACGAAGAAGAAAAACGGAAAAAATTTGAAGAGCAAGCGAAAATAAACGGGCAAGTCGATGGGATAATGAAGTGGCTGGGACAAAACGGCGTAGAAGCCCCGGAAAGCGTGATCAGGATGGCCGTTGAAAGTGGGGAGACAAATGCCCTTGGGCCGTGGTTTGATTTGGTGGAGTCGCCGGCACAGAAGAGGGAACGGGAGCTTCGCGAAAAAGAATATGTCCTTCGCGAGAAGGAACTTCTGGGGAAAATAGAACTTATGGGTACACAAGCGGATTATTATAAGTCGCAACTGGAACGCGAGCAAAAAGTCGATAAAATCAGGGCGGCATTTCACGATTCCTTGAGGAATGTTCTGGAATTGCGCCTGCAGTCAGGGGCGCTGACCCCTGAACAAAAGGCGGCGACAGAATCCTATATCGGTGGCCTGGAAGCCGGCGTAGCCCCGGAGATGGTTACGGAAATATTCAACAGGATAGGCATGACCGAGGAAGCCGTGGACCTTTCGGATGTGGAGAAAATACACATGATGAGGAATGCGCTCCCGGATTACCTTCCGTGGGGCAAGGTTGGCATCAGGATTACGGCGGAGAATTTTGACGACCTGAAAATTGATCATCAATATATAGAATTAATGGTGGCTCGCGATACCTGGAACAGGTTTGTCAACCTCGCCGGAACCAAATATCCCGACTTTGTCAATGCGGTCAAAGCCCGCGAAGAAGGGGATCCGACCATTTATCCGCTACAGTGGACCAAGCAGATGGAGGACGACTTCAGGAGGATAGCCGATACCGTCAAACCGCTGTATGATAAATATTACGAAAGAGTTAATCCGACGACATGGCCGGGCACGCCGGCGAAAAAACCCAGCCCGGATGCCATTCCGACGGAAACGATTACAACGGGAGCTGATCATTGGGACGTCGTAAGGAAGAACTTGACCGCAGAAGTGGAAGAATTGAAACAGGCGAGGGAAATCAGGGGGCAGGAGGAAGCTGCACGGGGGCGGAAAATCATGGAGACGTTCCAACCGGGAGTTGCCGCAGCGACCAAGATGTTTAATCTTACGGCCGGCGCTTTGGGCCGGGCAACGGAAGTTCTTGGTGCTCCGATTGAGAATATGTTGGCCCCCAATCCCCCAACCCCAGAGGTAGCGAGCCAGATGGCTGCGACTCTCCTGCAGGAATACGAGGACTTCAGGGCTAAGCCGCGAGGTCATCAGGCCGCGTTGATTGTGGCGAGATTTGGAGATGCTATTCCCGAAGAATATCGTGATGACTACGTGAATTGGGTGCTCAACGTCATCAATATGGGGGGTCAACAGTAATGCCGCTGGACGACTCAACAAAAGCCATGATGTTCAAGGACGTCAATGAAGTATTATGGGACAGTGGATTCGTGGATCTATTGCCGCCGGAGGGGCATTATGACGACAGCTTCTTGTCCCAACTGTTTCATTTCCCCCTTGAGGTTACTCGCTGGTTTGAGGAAAAGAAATTCCAAAAGGCGAGCGTGGCCGGACTGATTGGTAATACAGCGCTTTCTTTGGCACAGATCCCGTCCAGCCTCTTGTCTTTGCCGTCGGCTATCGTTGAACATCCGGCCGAAACGGTCCGGGGCCTAATTGAGTTTGTCCCCAATCAGGTGGCCACTGTCTGGAAGGCGATCAAGCCGGCGATTTTGTTGGGGCAGGCGTCAGAAGAGGACAAGCAGGACGCCGAGGAGGCTTGGAAGCGACTGTATCTTGATCCAACTGGACCCGTTTTTGCGGGACTGCTTATCCGAGGGCTGGCTGGAGCGGCAAAAAATATCGGGCGGGCATCAGCGCTCAAACAATTGGCCGAGAATGAAAAGAGCATTGCCAGCCGATTGGCTGCCGAGGCCAGTGAAGCCCCGGAGTTGAGACTACTTGAATATCGACAGCCAAAACTTTTACCGGCCCCCGAAGTCTCAAAACAAATTGAATACAAACCCGGCGTGGTCCCCGGAAAAGCCACGCCCTTGGTCGAGCAACCCCCGATAGAGGGGCCGGGATTTACCATGGGGCCAAAAGGGTTACGTGGAAAGTTGACCAAACAAGCCGAACCAGAGGGACGTTACGTCGGATATATGGGACGGACGCTTCGCGAGGGGGAATATCCTGGTATTGAATTTCCACAAGCATATACCGCCCCTGGGCGGGGGCGACCAATTGGTCCGGGAAAGGGGCCGATGAAGGTAGCGACCTCCCTGGGGGAAAAGGCCGCTGGTCCAACGAAAGAATTAAAGGGTTGGCTTGACGCCACGTTTGGTGGAGATATGCCAAGGCGGGCCAAGGCCATGCCGGCCAGCGCTGAAGTTGGTGAGCCGCCAATATTTCCCAAGGCGAGGAACACGGTTGACGACGTGGTTAATGGGGAGCCGGCTGGAGCCGAGATCTTGCGCAAGACCATGGATGAGGCAGGGGATGTGCGTCCGACAAAAGCAAAAGAGCGGTGGTATCATCGGCTTTTTTACGGGCTGGACAAGCGGGCGACCCGGCCGGAAAGCAAGGGTTTGATTAATGCCGCCAAGCATTACCTGGCCCGCAGAGACCAGATGCTGGGATATGCCATAGAGCTGGCTCGGACGACGGGAATCCCTTTGTATGAGCGGGGAAGAATTGTTGAAGCCCTAAAGGGAAAGCATCCGCTACTCAAGGGGACCATCGAAGACTGGGCCAAATCAAAGAAGGTTGTGGAATTTTTTGATGATCTGGCCACCAAATACGAAAACATCGGCGGCATGACTTATCAATACATGAAGAACCCCGAAACGGGGAAGATGATGTGGATGTGGGGGCCATTCAAGCGGGCGAAAGAGGGGACGTATTACCCTCGCGTGTTGAAGGAAAGCATCATGGCGGAAGTTGGCGAAGAGTTGCAGATGCTTCAGCAGGCACTAATGGAGGCCAAGACCGCCGGCGAGGGATTAATCAAGGTTGGTGAACAGTATTATAATTTTACTCCGGAAGTTTTGCAACGCATGTCATCGCGGATGATCAAATTTCAAAGCACGAAATTCAGCAAGCGTTTGCAGGATGGGCTGCGGGAAATGATCGAACAGGGCGATGCGATAAACGAAGCTGACGCCTTGGCCAAACTGATTACCAACGTACATATTGTCCGGCGTGGAGGACATTTGTTCAGCCGGCGCACAAGACCGTTTCCTGCGTCATGGATTGAGAAAGACCCGGTAAAAATCGTCCATCGGTATATCAGCGATTGGGCACGCTCAATGGCAGAATGGGAAACCTTTGGGGACGGGAAAGTAATCGATGCGGCCTTGGAGACCATTAAGGCTTCCACGGCCGGCACCGGTGAATTCCCCATGATTTCAGACATGCTTCACGTACTGACGGGAACGATGTCGCGTCGGATGAACCCGCAAGTTCAAAAGGCAATTCAGACTTATGGAGAAGTAACCTATGCGACCAAGATCGGGCTTGGCTTTGCACCCTTGCTTCAGACTTCGCAGGCCCTCATTTCCATCGTAATGGATGCCGGGCCGTTCCGGGCCGCGAAGGGCTTTCTGAAGATGTTAAGCAAGGCCGAGCGTGAGAAGATCCGCTTTTTTACCGGGGCCGTGTCGGAGAATACCAGGGGGCGGTATATGGGGATGATTCAGGACGCCCACTCCAGCATGATGGTCAACGCTGTGCGAAAATTTACCAAATACAATCCGAATGCCATTGCTTTTAATTCGCTTAACCGGACGCTGGATTACTGGTCGGCTCTGACGGGCCGGCAGTTCTTTAATGACTTGCACAAAATGGCCCAGGGGAAAGGGCCGAAGGCCATCTGGGCCAGATCGAAATTGAAGGAAAGCTTCGGGCACGACTGGAAGAAACCGGTCGGCGAATCGGACATCTACCGGGCCATGCACGATTATACCAGCGACATGCAGCTTCACCCCAATTTAACGAAAGAACCGGCCTGGATGAATAACCCGCATTTGCGCTGGATGGCATATCTGAAGCGGTTTACTTATCGACAAGCACAGATGGTGTTTCGGAATATTAGCCATGACGTGAAAAACGGCAACGTGATGCCGGTGTTACGGCTGGCTGTCGGCGGGCAGTTCGGCGCACAATTTGTTGCATGGGGAAAAGAGCGGCTTCAGGAGTATTTCAGCGGCCGGGAAGTATATGATCCGCACGATCCGGCGTGGGCGGAAGTCTTGTCCAATTATGCGCTGATCGGGGCGGTTGGATTTGCCAGCGAGTTCGGCCGCATCAAGTACGGAGAATGGAGCGATATGGCCGAGTCGGTAATGAACACCCTGAAGTTTACCGCCTTACCCGTGGCGGCGCATGATGTTATTCGTTCATTCCAGGCAACGACAACAGCGGTGAAGGGTGAGGTCGGTAAGGGTGCGCT
>JBECKW010000298.1:0-7913 GCA_040235505.1 Desulfobacterales bacterium | reverse complement strand
TCAGGCCACAAACGAAAGAGTGGATTTTGTGACAAATATTGTGTCGATAGCAAAGCACATTCTCAAATAACGCACTGCCCTTTGTTTTTTTATCCCTTTGTGCCTTTGTGCCTCTGCCCTTCTTATGTCTGAAAAAATTTCGGTTGATGGACGATGCCCGCCTTTCCGAAGGCTTGGTAGACCAATTCAAGGCGGGCATTTGCCACTTTGACGGCCCGCTTCTTTTCCTCCGCCGCTTTTTCCGTGGGGTAGCAGGCAAAGCAGCGGTGGCAGCAGTAGGTTGTGTTTTCAATCCGGGCGATGATTTCGCCGCCCAGGAAGGTCTGGGCCTGATCCAGGCCCGCGAAATGCTCCACGGCGGGCATTTCTTCCAGCGTTATCTCCAGGGTCGGCTTCTTCCCTGACCGGGCCAGGTCCACCAGCTCAGGGATGGTCAGCGCGGTCTGGTCCGTCTCTTTCAACCGGTCGAACTTGATAACCATGTCGTCAAGGGAAAAGAGTGTTTCCTCGATATCGATTCCGGCGGATTTGAGCGCCTGGTAATCCCGTTGAAGATAACGGTTTGCAATATTGACGGCCATGGAAACATGGGTGCACAGGTTGTTCGGGCATCCCCGGGCATAGCATTTCCTGAATTCAAAAGGCTTCCCGTCAATGGTGCCCTGGTAGCACACGAGGAAAATATAGGCCTGAAACGGATGCGATCGGTGCCGGAAATCTACCGGTAGAATTTCAAACCGTGTGCTCACCCGGACCGATGCGCCAGTGCGGTGAGCGCCGGTGAGATCTGTTATCCGCATCGGTGACGTGGTTTCGGCGATGGCGTTCATGGGCAGCCCCTTCTTCTAGTAGACAAACACGGCCTTTGCTTCGGTCGCTTCGATATTCAGCGCACCCGCGGCAGTGGTGACGGCACCTTCCACCAAGTCCGATCCTTCCTCGATATTCCGTTCTTTGATGCAGGGAACGCAGACCAGCAGCTTCCCTCCGAGTTCCAGGAACTCCTTCAGAAGCTTCGCCAGCGGCGGGAATCCCCCCGGTTTGATCATCTTCTCCACGTATCCTTTCTGGGCCAGATACACGCCCTGGCCCTGAAGGACGACCACCGCCTCCATGTCCATGGCCATGGCGGCATTGGCCATCACAAAAGGCATGGCGGCCTTTTCGGGATTTTCTCCGGCACAGGTGCCGATGTACAGAATTTTTTCAGTTTGCGGATCGCTCATGAAAGCTCCTTCCTTTAACTTTGGGCCAAAGCCCGTTTTTTAACGTTCATCAGATAAAGTACCAGGGGACGATAAAGTTGGTGCGTCCACTTGGCAAAAGGCACCTCGATCACCAGCATCGGTACGGCGATCATGAGGTGAATCACATACAGATAGTAAGTTGTGAGCGGCATCGAAAGCAGTCGCGCGCCGTGGATCAAGATTCCGGAAAGGGCGGTGAGCCAGAGCAGGACTAAAAAGGCCCAGTCCGTCGAGTGGGAATGGGTATGGACCGCCTCGCTCTTTTTCAGTCGCCCGGCGATGGCAGCGGTGGTAGCGTACAATATGGCGAAAGTCGCGTAGTAGCCGAGGAGCCGCACCGGGTGCCACAGGGGGTAGATCTCATCGCGCTGGAACCAGCGGATCCCGGCCACCACCAGAAGGAAAACAATTGAATATCCGGTCATAACGAGCAGGTGGTTGATCCACTGGGTACGCTGGGATTTGGTGCCGCAGGCGGCGAAGCGTTTTTGGGTGAAAAACTGAAGGAAAAACTCCTTCGCCTCCCCGAGATAGATACGCACAGGAATGCCGCGAAGGAGCAGATTCTTCGGATGCTGCTTCCCGGAAGGCACAATCCCTGGATACCCGCCAGGGTCCCCCATGACGGCTCTGAACATGCGATAGGCATTGGTCAGGAGAAAAAATGAAAGCACCGCCAGCATCACCAGATCCAGGATTTCGATGACCCTGTTGGGCGCAAACACGTTCAGGGCCACCCGGTCCGTAAGCATGGGACCATGGAAGTACCCGAATCCGATCCCCACCAGGGCCGCTACAAAGAGGATCGAGAAGATTTCGAAAACCTTGGAGGTATAAAACAGCCGGGAGATACCCGTCCAGTCGTAGCGGGAAGTCAGGTATCGCCGCAGGCCCATCATGAGCTGTCCAGGGTCGGCCTGACGAGGGCAGGTGTCGGTGCAGTCGCCGCAGTAGTAGCAGAGCCACGGTTCGGGACTTTGCATCAGCTTGTCTTCAAGTCCCAGCTGAAGGTATCGAATGACCTTCCGCGGAAACGGTGTGTCTTCCGAAGACAGGTCGCAGACCGCCGTGCAGTTCCCGCAATTGAAACAAGTCGATGCATTTGGAATTCCGAAGGCTTTCAGATTCGATGAAAGGTCCGGATTTACTTCATAACTCATTGTATTTCCCCGCACTTCAAGGTTAGCTCACTTTCGCCAGTTGATAGGTATAGTAGTCGCCGCTTTTGGCCGCCTCCACCACTTCGCCGTATTTCCGAAGGCCGGATACGATCACCATGATGTCGGCCGTCGGCATGCCGAGGGCTGCAGCGATTTCCGGAATCGTCCTTGCGTCCGTTTCGATCTGGGATTTAACAGCGGACATTCGCTTTCCTTGCTCCTTGATGATCCCCCGGGCGCGGTCGACAAACTCCTTCCGCTCTTCCCGAAGCGCCGCAAGGGCTTCCTTATTATTCTGTTTGGGCATTTCTTTACTCCTATGGACGTATCTGAATTGGCATTATCCAAAAAAACTTGTTTCCCCGCAGAGGCGCAGAGACGCTGAGAAAGACAAAAGAGCAGAAAAAATGTGGGCGATGGCAGAAGGACGATAGCGCGATAATGTTTTTCTCATCTTTCGTCATAGCGAAGCGATCTTCCCTCGTCCATCGGCTTTTCTCTGCGTCTCTGCGCCTCTGCGGGAAAATATTTTTTTGCTTTACGATTCCATCAACATCCTGCTTTTTCTTCGTGCTCTTCGTGCTCTTCGTGGTAATCAAGACATTGCAATTTCTACCACGAAGAGCACGAAGAACACGAAGAAAAGCGGAAAGAATAAATTTTGGTCAGGCCGCCGCGATGGCGTCCACCATGTCTTCGTATTGTTTGAGGGTCCAGCCGGCGACATCGATGGCCTGACTGGGGCATGCGCCGACACAGATGCCGCAGCCGGTGCACAGGGCCGGGTTGACAACCGCCCTGCCCTCCTCCAGTTTCAGGGCGCCTTCCACCGGGCAGACCTCGATACAGCGGCCGTCTCCGGTGCAGCGGCCTCCGTCCACCCGGGCTACGTACGGATCGAGTTCCACATGTCCCCGGGTCAAAAGGACGGCGGCTTTGGCTGCGGCCGCCTGGGCCGCGCTGCACGCCTCGCCCACGTCCATGGGGGCCTGGCAGGTGCCGGCCAGGAGGATGCCGGTGCTGGCCACCTCCACCGGCCGAAGTTTGGGATGCACTTCCTGCAGGAATCCGTCCAGACCGGTGGGCAGTTTCATCATGGTCACCAGGTCGTTGATGGGGCGCGCGGTCATGCCCGTCCCCAGCACCACCAGATCCACTTCGGTCGAAAGCTCTTCGCCGTACGTCAGGGTGTCCGCCACCCGGACCCGGAGCGGAAATCGGCCTTTGGGGGCTTTTTCCACCAGGGGCGGGGCCTCGGCTTCATATCGGAAAAAAAGGACGCCCTGTTCCGATGCCTGCTCGTAATGGGTTTCCTGGCCACGGCCGTAGGTGCGGATATCGCGGTAGAAGTCAAACACCCGGGTTTCCGGAAAACGTTGCCGGATATCCACCGCGGCCTGAAGTATTGCGCTGCAGCAGGTCCGGGAGCAGTATTCGTTCAACCGGCCGCCCTCCGGAGCCTTGTGGATGCCCGGGATCTGCCGGCTTCCGACGCAGTGGATGAAGGCCATCCGGCGGACGGGCTTTCCCTCCCAGGTCAGGACGGGGTCCTGGGCTTGATTTTCGGCTTGCTGCCGAATGAATTCCGGCAGGGTGACCACCTGGGGAATTTCCTGGTAACCGAACTCTCCTTCGCCGGGCTGGTAGGGGGTGAATCCGGTGGCAAGAACCACGGCGCCGGTTTCAAGACGCCAACGCCGCTTCCCGTCCGGAACCCCGAGTTGCATGCCCGAAAACGGAACCCACGTGCCGTTGTCCGCCCGGCTCTCCGCGGTGATTTCCGCGGAATCTTCTTCCACCGTCAGCGAGAAATTTCCCACATATCCTTCAAATCCCACTACCCGGCTGCAGCCGTGGACCTCTATATTGGTATCGGCCAGAAGCGCTTCGCCCAGGCTCCTGACCACGCTTTGGGCCGATTCTCCGGTGGGAGACAAACGGTCCAGACCGGCGGTCCGGCCCCCGAGAAACGCCGATGCCTCCAGAAGGGTTACCCGGATACCGCTCCGGGCGAGGTTGAGGGCCGCCCGCATGCCCGCCACACCGCCTCCGATCACCGTTGCATGCCGAGCGGCGTGGACCCGGATGGGTTCCAGGGGGGATAATTCCTTCGCCTTTGCAACGGCCGCCGCCACCAGGTGCGATGCCTTATCCGTGGCCGCATCGCCGTGGTGGACCCAGCTCACCTGTTCCCGGATGTTGGCATGCTCGTAGAGGAAGGGGTTCATACCGGCGCGTTTGAGTGCGCAGCGAAACGTAACCTCGTGCAGACTCGGCGCACAGGAGGCCACCACCACCCGGTTGATCTCCCCGTTTTCGATGTCCTTCCGGATCAGATCCTGTCCCGGGTCCGAGCACATGAACATATTGGTGCGGGTGACCGTCACCCCCTCCAGGGCCTTTGCCCGGTCGGCAAGTTCGGCCACATCCACGTGGTCCGAAATATTGCCGCCGCAGTGGCAGATATACACCCCGACTTTTTTTCCGTGGGTGCTATAGCCTTTCTTTTCGTCCGTCATCGACCGTCTCCAAAATCTAAGATATCAACGCACTCATAATAATCTGAACTCACCATAGAGCGCACACAATGTTGCCTTTCTTTATAAACAGGCAGAATCCCTCAACTCTAGGCACTTTAGGCACTTGGTTTGTTTTTTCAGCCCGCAGCCGCATCTTCCAGCCACGATTCCGGGGTGTCCCGAAATTCCTTCAGATAATTGGCCGCCTCCACAGCCGCGGCGCCGGCCTCGGCGATGCTGTCCACGATATCCTTGGGCCCGGCGGCGGCACCGGCCACGAACATCCCTTCCGTGTCGGTGCGGGTCGGGGCCGAATGGGGCATGGCGCAACGGATGAAGGCATCCTCGCCGGTGGAAAGATCGCAAATGCCCGCCGGGTTCCAATCCGGGACGATTCCCAGGCTGAGAACCACCAGGTCGTGCTCACGGACGGCCAGGCGGCCGCCGTCTTCCTGGGCTTCGTATTTCAGGGCCGCATTCTGGCCGGGGGCGGAAGTGATGGAGGCCACTTTCCCCTTGACGAATTCGATCCCCATGGCCTTGGCGTTCTGGTAGAACTGCTCGTAGCCCTTTCCGAAAGCACGGATGTCCATGTAGTAAATGGTGATGTCGGCCAGGGGCAGGGCCCCCGAAAGCAACATCGCCTGCTTGATGGCATACATGCAGCAGACCCGGGAGCAGTAGGAAACACCGAGGCTCTTATCCCTGGAACCGGCGCACTGGACATAGGCGATGCTCTCGGGCTCCTTTCCGTCCGAGGGCCTCAGGACCCGCTGATAGGGGCCGTGGGGCGCCAGGAGCCGCTCCATTTGAAGCGCGGTAATGACATTCTGCACCTGTCCACCGCCGTACTGCTTTTTCTGGTCGATGGGCGTCATCCCGAATCCCGTGGCCGTAATGACGGTTTTTGCCACCACCGTGATTTCGCGGGGCTTCTGAAAATAATCCACTGCCTCGGTGGGGCAGACCCGGGCGCACTTGCCGCACAGGGCGCAGTTTTCCGGATCCAGCACCGCGATCTGCGGAATAGCGTTCGAAAAAGGAATGTGGATCGCCTTTCGAAAGGTAAAGCCGCCCTGTTCCTCGTCCGGAACGTAGACCGGACAGTTGTATTCGCACTGGCGGCATCCGATACAGGTGTCGGGATTCACATACCGGGGCCGCTGCACCACCCGTGCCGTGAAGATGCCGTTGGTCCGGGACAGGGATTTCAGGTCGCAGTCGGTAAAAATCGTGATGTTGTGGTGATGGGCCGCCGCAGCCATCTTGGGCGTGGTAATACAACTGGCGCAGTCCAGGGTCGGAAAGACCTTGGAGAGCCGAATCATTTTGCCGCCGATGGAAGCGTCCTTTTCCACCACCGCCACGCTGAACCCCTGGTCCGCCAGGTCCAGGGCCGATTGCAGGCCCGCGATGCCGCCCCCCAACACCATCGCATCGAATCGGCAACTGTTTTGAGGTTGCGTCATATCTTCCGTTTCCTTTCTATGCCGCCGATGAAAGCCGCGACGGTCCCAACTCCCGGACCAGGGCGTTCATCTGGTTGACTTCCCGTAGAAAGGCCCGGTTGCAGACCGTGCAGATGGCCGTGAGCCGAAGCCGGCGGATATCGATCTCCTCCGCCTTCATAAGCTGGTAGACCCTGTCAATGCGCTTGGCCAGGGCATGGTAAGCGTCTTTATAAGGGCACTCCTCCCCGCAGGACATGATGATGATGCCGCCGATGCCCTTCCGGAAGCAGTCCAGGTAAAAATGCTCGGGGAAAAGAACCGGTGCCCGGACCCGCAGGATGTAGGTATTGGCCGGATAGGTGGCATGGGCCTGGCCCACCGAGTTGGCGCCCGGATAGGCACAGTTCTCGGTGGCCAGAATCAGTATTTTGCCGTCGGTCGCCGTGGTGCTCATGACGCGCCCCTTTACTTCTTCCTGCGGACGAAATGCTTGTCGTAACCGTCGGCTTCCCGAACACCGAGGTATTCGTGACCGACTTTTCCGGCCCAGGCCGGCACGTCCTTTCGGGTCCCGGAATCGTTGGAGTAGATCTCCAGGATTTGGCCGACCATGACCTTGCCGATCCCCTTTTTGGCTTCCAGAAGCGGTCCGGGGCATGCGCTTCCCCGGGCGTCCACCGTGCTTGCGATCTCCAATGCATCCAAATTGATCTCAGACATGATTCTCTCCTTTTAAAAGATAATTCACCACCATCGCCGATCCGCGTATGCCGTCGGCCCTATGGCAGTGCTCCTTCCGCAGAAGAGCAATTCGGATGCCATAAGCGCCGACCATCTTCCTGAAAAATAAAATCTCCAAATATCCCGGCAGGATCCAAGCGGATTCGGGCGATCGGGAATCCGCCGATAAGGAAAACCCGTTAACAGTTCCTATGTTTTCAAACTGTTCACATGTTCAATTTATTAACAACCTACCTGTTAACAAATTGAACGAACTCAGAATCAACCCTCCGGAGGGCGATGCCGCCTTTCCGGATTCAGCAAGGGTTCAATGGGGCGAATATTCACGATTTCCCGCGTCCTTTCGTCAGGTGGACAATGACCCGGCATTGAATTTGCTTTATATCCACCCCTTCGGGATTTGATGGGACCGTCTTCGGCCCGGTTGCAATCCTCAATGAAAGGAAGAAAAAATGCCCATTTATGAATTTCAATGCGAAACGTGCGGTCATTGTTTCGAAAAACTGGTTTACCGGGGGGACGAGGAGTTTGTCGATTGCCCGGAATGCGGCGCTCCCCTGGTAAAGAAATTGATCAGCAGTCCCTGTGCCACGAGCCTTGGGAGCGTTTTCGGCGGCTCGTGCGGTTCAGGCGGCGGCGGATTTTCCTGAGCCGGCTGATGCCTGCAGCGGTCCGCTGCATCGGAAACAATAAAAGCCTCGAAAACTCATGGAAAAAGGATCAAGCCATAATGGAAGAAACCATCGAAGATCTCTCGGTGCGCGTCCGGCAACTGGAAACCGAGCTGGACGCGCT
>JBECKW010000283.1:0-6263 GCA_040235505.1 Desulfobacterales bacterium | reverse complement strand
CATGATCGAATTGCCGATGGTGAAACCATTGCCCGGGTTGAAACGCAGGCAGATGGATTCCGGGATACCGGAGACACGGTCCAGGAAATCGATATGGCTGATATCGTCCAGATTGATCAAACCGCCCATCTCCGTTGCCAGACGCATGTCCGCCTCGGGCGTGACGTTGGAGGAAAACATGATGTCATGGCCTTCGGCGCCGACCGCCCCGGACAGAAGCAGTTCGGTATACGATGAGCAGTCCAGGCCGCAGCCCTCGGACATCAGAATCCGCAGCAATGCCGGATTTGGATTGGCTTTCACCGCGAAGTATTCGCGAAAATCCCGATTCCAGGAAAACGCAGCCTTCAGACGCCGCGTTCTTTTTCGGATAGTGGATTCATCATACAGGTGGAAGGGGGTAGGCACTTTCCGGCACAGGCGATCCAGTTCGCTTTTGCCGATAAACGGTCTCTTCATTTCACTTTTCTCCCGCATCCGCCCCGAGTTCGATCAGACGGATTTCGTTTCGAAGGGCACTTTTAAAAAGATCGACCAGATGCTTCTGGTCGGAATACAGACAACTTGCTTTGGCCCCGCCCGTAAGCTCGCCGGTCAGAACATGGTGGGAGTCGACGATGACCCGGATCTGGTCGCTGCTGACGTCTCCGGCATATAAGCGGGCACCGGGCAGTCGCTTTTGGATTTCTTTCGACCGGCAGGTCCGGGAGTCTGTAACGATCACCACTTTGCAGGATCGTCCGGCCAGTTCGGAGAGCTCCGGCATGAACTGCGTAAGCACCTGCCCGTGCAGGGCCAGATACACGCGTTCCCGCACCCCGGCCAGCAAATGGTGCAGTCGGTCCAGGACCCGGTCGGCCCCCTTAATGGTGATATAGCCGCCCGTTTCGGTCCGCCGACCGGGCAGGTCGGCCAGCAGCCGGTCCCGGCTCTGTTCCAGGGCCCGGAGATGATTAGCGCAGAACTCGGGCCCCGGCACCGCGGTATAGCGGGTCACATGGCCCTCGATCAGCCAGGCCGCCCCCTTGTCCACCAGACCGGCCAGGGCGGTATAGGCATTCGAGCGGGAGATCCCCAGGGCTTTGGCCACCTCGTAACCGTTCAGATCGCCCTCGGTCAAAAGGGCCAGGTATACTGCCGATTCCTGGCGGGTCAAGCCGAATTGGGTCAGCAGTTCAGTGATGTTGGATGTGGTCATTTTTAGTGTTCCTGTTCTGGAACACCAATATCAGGCCCCAGATCGTTTGTCAAGGTGAGATATTGGAGAAAAGGGTTCCCCGCTCAAAGTCCGGGATCTTCGACAAGGATTCGAGGGGTCAAGGGGCCAAGGGTTTGTCTTATCTGTGTCTCCAGCGCACAAATAGAACCGTAGAATATATATAGCATTCTTATGTAGTCGAGGTTGTTTTTCTGCCTTATCCCTTCTTTTGCCTTTCCCTCGACCCCTCGACTCCTTGACTCCTTGAACCCTGTATATTCGCACCCAGCCGCTTCGATACAATGGCGAGGAACGGAAGCGACAGGGCCTGGGACACCATGGAAAAGACGATGAGTCCGGGAATCGAGACGTTGTAGAGAAATCCCATCAGTGCGCTTCCCAGAAACCAGGCGCCGCCGTAAGCGGCATTGAAAAGGCCGAAGGCGTGTCCCCGGGCACCGAAGGGGACGATCTTGGCGATGATGGCGCTCATGACGGCTTCGTGTGTGCCCATACCGATTCCCCAGAGCGTCATGCCGATAAATGCGGCGGTCGTGGCGCCGGTGCTGCCGAAGCCGAACACGAACAGTGCGAAGGACAGCGCGATCGTAACTCCGATCATCATCGTTGCGGGGCCGATTTTCTCCAGGAGCGCCCCGAGTATAATGGCGGCGGCGGCATCAACGGCCATGGCAACGGCATAGACAACCGGGATGAAATCGGAAGAAACGGTGCGGGCTTCATGGAAGTGAAACGCGATGAGCGGAAAATCGGCAAATCCCATCGCAACGAACATGATGCCGGCAAGATAGATCCAGTACAACGGCGAGAAGTGCCTGCCGGATGTCCCGGGCGCGTGGGAGGCTGCAGCGGTTTCAGATCGATCCGGTTTTTCGAAATGCTCCGGGTGGGGGAAGATAAAACGTCCGGCCACCACGACGCCCACAGCGATGACAGCCGGCAGGAGCAGCCATGCATAAGCGTGATGATAGCTGCCCTTGAGGAGCAGCACCAGGGCGACGATGAGCGGGCCGACGGTGGCGCCGACCTGGTCCATCGCCTCGTGAAACCCGAAGACCCATCCCTGACCGATGACGCTTCCCGCCGCGGAGAGCATGACGTCCCGGGGCGGATTCCGGATTCCCTTGCCGATGCGTTCGGCAATCATCAGCATGGCGGCCATCGGCCAGCTGCCGGAAAGCGCGAGCGCCGGTACGGCAAACAGGTTGATCACATATCCCGCGATGGTGATGGACCAGTATCTGCCGCTGCGATCGGCCCCAAGGCCCGAAAGGGGACGAACCAGGTAGCCGAGAAGCTCCCCCAGCCCCGCGATCATGCCGACGGCGAGGCTTCCGGCACCCAGGATAGCCAGATACGGCCCGTTGATGCTTCTGCCGGCTTCATAGGTCATGTCTGCAAACAGGCTCACGACGCCGATGAGTGCCACGAAAGCCATCGCACGCTTGCGCTGATTCGTCACCGGTAGTTCCTTTCAAAAAAATGGTCTTGAGACTATGTTTCAGGTTGCAGGTTGCTTGTTACAGGTTTCAGGTGGATCCGGACTTTTTAAGCAAATGGCCTTATTCCTGATATGATAATCCCATCATGGGATAATGGAAATGATAAATAAGCGGTGATGGCCGGGCGGTTTGGAAAAATCAGGGAACAGTTGCGCGGGGCAGCGGATTTTGTGGTTTTCAGATTTTTTTGGATCTGGTACATTGAACGGCAACTTATTGATCCCAAAAGGAGAGAGGCGGATGAAGACCGGGAAGGCCGTTGTTTCCATTTTTTTCATCCCTGCAAGCCGGTGGGGATTTGTCGTTCTATCTGTTTTTACTTTTCTGTTGCTGTCGTGGGCGACCCTCCGGGCCGGCGACATACCTCCCGGCGGAACCTCGTTTAAGGACTGCCCCGACTGCCCGGAACTTGTGATCATTCCGGCCGGATCTTTTACCATGGGGTCCCCCGAAACCGAAACGGGGCGGGAGCCGGGGGAAATCCGGCACACGGTCACCATTTCAAAGGCCTTCGCCCTGGGGAAAACCCTCGTCACCAAGGGGCAGTTCAGGCGGTTCGTCGCAGAGACGGGCCATGACGCCGACGGCAAATGCTTCAGCATGGACTCCAACGGAAAAAACGCAGAGGAGAGCGAACGCTTCACCTGGGAGACGCCGGGATTCGATCAAACGGACGCGGAACCCGTCATCTGTGTCGATGCGACGGATGCGGAGGCCTATGCCGCATGGCTCACTTCGAAAACGGGAAAACCCTATCGCCTTCCCACCGAAGCCGAATACGAATACGCCGCCCGTGCCGGGACTTCCACCGCCCGCTACTGGGGAGAGAGCCAGGATGACGGCTGCGCCTATGCAAACGGTATCGGGTATGAAGCAAAAGATATTTTCTGGGGAAAAATGGCCCAGTGCAGCGACGGGCATATCTTCACATCACCTGTGGGAAGCTATCGGCCGAACGCTTTCGGTCTGTATGATATGATGGGGAACGTATGGGTCTGGCTGGCGGACTGCTGGCATGACAGCTATACGGGAGCACCGGTGGACGGGTCGGCCTGGAAAAAGCCGGGATGTGGCGACCGGGTCTTGCGGGGAGGCTCCTTTATCAGCAATTACACAAGCCTTCGTTCGGCCGCCCGCCACCAGTCCGAGTCCGGGAAGCGTTTTCTCAATTATGGGATTCGGATTGCCCGGGACCTGACCGAGGGAGAGGGGCGATGAGGTTGCAAGGCGGCTGAGCCTTAATCGAAGTGTTTAATCCAGCAAGGCCTAAGGCTATGGGCTATAGGCTATGGGCGATGGGACCTTCTACCAATATGCAGAAAAAACACGCACCGTTGAGATGGTTTTTTCTATGAGCAATGAGCTGTCAGCAATGAGCTTCCGGCTTCGCCGGTTTAGGAGGCAGTTATGATCCTGGGAAAGCAGTCCAGACGACGGTTTTTCAAACACCTGATGTCCCTGTCGGCATTCGGCGCCGCTTCGGTGATGTTTTTCAGAAGACGTGGGAAGACGGTGGATCTTGGGATCGGGGCGGAAGAAGCCTGTGCCATGATCAATCCCGAGTATGCGACCACTGCGGACCATCATGAGATGAAGATCGAATATTTCGGAATGTCCTGTTTCCTGATTACTTCCGGCAACGGCACCCGGATTATCACCGATCCCTTTTTTACGGACAAACAGGTGCTGCACCCGCAGCTGGGGAAAGAGCCAGCCGATATCGTGACCGTCAGCTGCGGGAATTACGCTCACTGTTATGTCTACGCCGTCGGCGGCATGCCGTACGTTTACCGGATCAAGGCGCCCACGGAACTCATGGGCGTCAAGCTGAGGGGCGTTTCCACCCGTCATCTGGAAATGAAGGAGATCGGCCCCACGCGGCCGGACGAAAACGTCGTCATGTGCCTGGAGGTGGACGGCATCCGGATCTGTCACCTGGGAGCATTGGGGCATGTACTCTCCGATGGCCAGGTGAAGGAGATCGGAACGGTGGACATTCTGATGCTGCCGGTGGGGGGTGTCAGCACCGTGCCCCTGGCCGATTGCGACCAAGTCTGCTCGCAATTGAATCCGAAGGTAATCATTCCCATGCACTACCGAAGCGAGCGATGCGTCTTTCCCTCATGGGCCACACTGGGGGATTTCCTGAAGGGCCGGAAGAATGTCATCGATTCCCGCGGTCTTCCGGAGAGATACTTCTCGCGGTCGACGCTGCCGACCGAGACCCAGATTCTCTGGCTCGGGTATCCGACTTGATCCGGCAAAGCCGGATGCTGAGAGGCTGGGAAGCTGGGATGCATAAAAGAAAGGCACAGAGTTTAACTGCTTAGGCACAAAGGCACAGAGGCACAAAGTAAAAGCCGAAGAGCGGAAGAGCGGAAAAGCCGAAAAGACCTTATCTAAACGGCAGAATGCCTCAACTTTAGGCACTTTAAAGTGAGGCACAAAGTTTAACTGCTTAGGGACAGATTTAGCGACCTTCTATTGGGAGGATTTGAGATATGAAATTTCAGTGGTTCGGGGCATCCCATTTTCTGGCGACAACGGCGGAAGGGGTTCGGATCGTAACGGATCCTTTCCAGTACAATATCATTGTCGATGCGGATCCGCTGCCTCCGGGCGGCAATGTGATCCGTCCCATCTATCACGGGGAAGCGGACGTGGTGACCATGTCCCACGGTCATTTCGACCACAGCTATCTGTGCGCCATCCAGGGCGTGCCGCGGCTCTATACGGGCGGGGCGCCACGGGAGTATAAGGGCGTCAAATTCAGCAGCGTTACCACCTATCACGGCGAATACCGCGGCCTGAACAACATCATCACCTTTGAAGCCGACGGCATCCGGGTCTGCCATGTGGGGGATCATGGATATGTCCTTTCGGACCGACAGGTGGAAGGGATCGGACGGGTGGATATCCTGATGACCAGTTGGGACGACGATCCGGTTGAAATGACCTTTGACGTTCTGGGAAAGGTCCTGGCGCAGCTCAAGCCCCGGGTAGTATTTCCGATGCACCACTGCGTCGTGAACGAATTCATGACCCGGCAGAAGCACTTCATCGATCATCGGAAGGACAATGTCACGGAGGTGGAATTCACAGCCGACACACTGCCGTCGGAGATGACGGTGGTTCTGATCAAACCCTCCCTGGGAAACCCGATCAATTTCTTCGCCGTAGAATGAGAAGCAATAGAAGTGGTTTCAAAACCTCCCCTAAGGCCCGATATTCCCGCCCGGGCGGGATTGAAGCGATGGATTCAATGCTCAAAATATTAAAATTGTAAAAATCAGGATTTGAACTGGCAAATAATAATTGATGTCTCAATCTCGACTGACAATCCTATTTTATTGCCTTCTGCAAACCGATACTATGACCTTATGACCTAATCACAACTTTTCCAAAAGTCCAGATATTGGAGAGAAATCTGACAGATCGGTGGTGCTCTCGCCTGAGAGATACGATGACGTATCTGCAAGGGCGGTCATTCCAATGTTGAAAAGGCCAAACACAATATACTGTGAAAGGCCTTTTTCCAGATT
>JBECKW010000254.1:0-4749 GCA_040235505.1 Desulfobacterales bacterium | reverse complement strand
GGTTTTCTGGCGTTTCTGACCTCAGACCTCTGATTTCTGGTCTATTGGGTTTGTTGGTAGTTCGGCTCTTCCGATCTTCAGCTCTTCGGCTCTTCGGCAGTTTCCGACCTCTGACCTCTGACCTCTGACCTCTGGCCTTTCCCTATCAGCTATCAGCTATAAGCTGTCCTCTATCCGCTATCTGCTATCAGCTATCAGCTATGAGCTCTCCCCACTCCCCCCCACAATCTGTGCATATGCACTGTGGTTATGGATCGACTCGAAATTCTCGGCACTCACCGAGAACCAGATGATATTGGGGTCCTGTCTCAGGCGGTAGGCGACATCCCGGACGATGTCCTCGACGAATTTGGGGTTTTCAAATCCCTTTTCGGTGACTTCCTTTTCGTCCACCCGCTTCAGAATCGAATAGACCTCGCACGATGCGCAACTCTCCACCAGTTCGATCATATCCTCAAGCCAGATAAATCGCTTGAAGCGCGTGGCCAGCCGTACTTCCCCCCGCTGGTTGTGCGCACCCATGTCGCTGATCTCCTTTGAACAGGGGCAGACCGAAGTCACCGGCACCACCACCTCGGTCATCAGGTCGATATTGTCTTTAGAATCGCTGATCCCGATAATGGAACAATCGTAATCCATGAGCCCGGGCGAATGGCTGATGGGGGACCGCTTTTCGATAAAGTAGGGAAACTTCAGTTCCAGATGCGCCGAGGCCGCTTTGAGGTGCTGCTTCATCTGGGAGAGAACCACTGAAATATTCTGGATCGAAATCTCCGGCCGAATGAGATGGAGGATCTCAACGAACCGGCTCATATGGGTCCCTTTGAAGGTGTGGGGCAGATCCACATACATGTTGATGCTGGCCACCGTGTGCTGAATCGTTTTGGCACGGTCCAGGACCGTAATGGGGTATCTCAGATTCTTGATGCCGACCTTATCGATGGGGAGATTTCGATCGTCCGGTTCATTTTGAATGTCCTTCATGGGAGGGAACGAACCCGGTTGTTTCATTCTAAACTCACACACTTTCTGCAGGAAACCCGGAAATCGAGGTTCCCTTCATGGTGAACCGCTGATGCTACTTAAGCAGATACTCGGTTCTCGGCCGGCTCAACGCCCTGAAAATGTTTCCTTTCACCTTATCGTTCCCGCGATAGAGTTGGTTCAGGAAGCCCTTGATTTCCTGCCGTTTGGAATTTGCAGCACTCGGACAGGGATTGGTGAATACCGGAAAATCGGTTTCTCTGCCAAAGCGACGAATTAATTGCTCATCTGAAAACGCCAGAGGACGGATAATGACGGCATCGCCTCCAAACAGCGACTGGTACGGCACCATGGTGCTGATTTCTCCGGCATAACACATGTTTAGAAAGAACGTCTCGATGATATCATCTTTATTATGCCCCAATGCGAGCTTGTTGCACCCCAGCTCGGAGGTCAGTTCGAAAAGCCGTTTCCTGCGCAGGCGTGAGCACAGGAAACAGGGGTTTTCCAGATTTTCCTCGCTATGGGCGAGCACACCATAGTCGGTATGCTCGATATGGAGCCTCCATCCATTTTCCCGGCAATATTCCGCCAGGCTTGCGCTGCATCCGCCCTCGAATCCGGCGTCGATATGAATAGCCGTCAGTTCATACCGTATGGGAATTCTCTTCAACCGTTCGCTTAAGACATGGAGAAGAAACATACTGTCGGCACCGCCGCTCAGGCCGACGGCAATCCGATCCCCGTCCGAAATCATATCGTAACGGTGAATGGCCTGGCCCACTGTTCGGTTCAGCCGCTTGTATATCCGGCCGGCATGCTGCTGCAACACAAACGTCCGAAGAGCCCCAAACAGCGACGCAATGCGCTATTCGACCTCTTCCTCCTCGTTTTTGGCGGTGATTTTTCCGGCTGCAATCTCCCGGAGCGCCACGACGATATCTTCATTTTTCGGTGATTTTACAAGGTATTCGGATCCTTCACGAATCTGGCGCACCCGCCTCGATGCCATATTGACCAGAAGGAACCGATTCGAAACCCGCTTCAAACAATCCTCGACTGTAATTCGCGCCACTTATTATCTCCTTTTTAAATGTCCGGTTCATCACCAGGAACTATTGTTTTTTAAAGTATTTCGACAAGTTCGTAAATTCTTTTTCCCCCCGGGGCATTGAGTACGATTTCATCCCCCGGCCGCTTGCCGATAATTGCCCGGCCAAGGGGCGAAGAGACACTGATGCGTCCCTGCTCGATGTTCGATTCATCCTCCCCGACCAGTTGATAGGAAACGTTCTCTTCGGTATCCACATTTTCCAGAACCACTGTCGAAGCAAACACCGCACGGTCGGACGGCGTCTTACCCGGCTCTATCACTTCCGCCGCGTTAATTTTGTAGGATAATTCCGCAAGCCGGCCCTCGATAAAACCCTGTTTTTCCTTAGCGGCGTGATACTCCGCATTTTCAGAAAGATCGCCGTGGGCTCTGGCCTCTTCGATAGCCCTGATATTCTGGGGCCGAACCACTGTTTTCAAATGATCCATCTCTTGTTTCAGGGCTTCGTAGCCCCTTCGGGTCATGGGTACTCTCTCCACATAAACTCCTTCATTTATTAAATTACCGATTCAGCATGTTCGGATATGCCAATACAAAAGGGCCCGCCGGTTTTCACGAACCCTGTCACATGCATTTAAATTTTTCCCCGGCGGCCGTTATCCAACCCCACAACGGCCGGTCATAATTTTCACCCCACTGTTCGAATGAAACTGGAAGATTCTAAACAGTGTTCGGGTGTTCCTCTTCATTATCAGCCGGTGTTTCCGAATCGTTCCCTGTGGATCTCCGGTGATGAAAAATCATCAGGGGCCCGGAAGCGACATAGATGCTGCAGGCCAGAAAAAGAGCCACCGCAGGCTCCGCAGCCACAAAAATGAACACCAGAATAACGCCCACCAGGACATTGAAGTTCATCCGCCGAAAAAGATGTGCCTTTTTAAAGCTGTGATACCGGATGGAGCTGACCATCAGGAACGAAAGCGCATAGACCGGCAGCAGAAAAACCCCTGTGGGAACGGCCTGGGTCAGATCCAGGAACTGGAAAAAAAGAACCGTTGTGGCCAGCATCCCGGCAGCCGCCGGAATGGGAAGGCCCGTAAAGTAGTCGTTAGGTCCGGAGCCGGCCTGGGTATTGAAACGGGCCAGCCGCAGGGCACCGCAAACGGTAAACAGAAACCCGGCCAGCCATCCGAGCCGTTCGACCGGTGTCAGAACCCACAGGTAAAACATGAGCGCCGGCGCTATCCCGAAAGAAATGAGATCCGCAAGCGAGTCGTATTCCACGCCGAACTTGCTCGTGGTGCGCGTAGCCCGTGCAATCTTTCCGTCCAGGCCGTCACAGAGACCGGCAATGATGATCAACGTTGCAGCCGGCACGAATTTGCCTTGAAGGGAAAGGATGATCGCATAAAATCCGAAAAACAGGTTCAGCGAGGTAAACAGATTCGGCAGAATGTAAATTCCCTTGTGAAACCGGGGTCTTTCCTTGAATACACTCTTTCCGTTCCGCTTTTTCATGACGCAAACCTCCCAAGCACCGTTGTACCGGCCGCCACCCGGTCCCCGACGGAAACCCCGGGCACCGTATCGGCAGGCATGTAGACATCCACGCGGGAGCCGAAACAAATCAAGCCCATCCGCTGTCCCCGGGCGACTTCATCTCCCCCCTGGACACTGCAAATGATTCTACGGGCAATGAGTCCTGCAATCTGCACCATACAGATGGGCGCGCCGCGACAGGTATCGATAAAAACCGCATTGTGCTCGTTATCCCGGGAAGCCTTATCCAGGTTGGCCGAAAAAAACTTTCCCGGAAAATACGATACCCTTTTCACCGTGCCCTCGTAAGGAATCCGATTGACATGAACATTGAATACGGACATGAAAATGCTGATCTTCAGGCAGGCGCCCTCATAAAAATCCGCGTTCTCCACAGGCTCCACCCGAATCACCTTGCCGTCCGCCGGAGAGATGATCGCATCCTCCGCCGTGGGGGTCACCCGGTCCGGATCCCGAAAGAAAAAACAGATGAACCCCGTCACCACGAGCCCGAGCAGGGCCAGTCCGGTCAATCCCAGCAACGCGACGACGGCGGTTGCAAAGGCGGCTGCAAAAATAAAAGGAAATCCAGCCTTTGCAACAGGATACGCGGTCTGCCGCTGGGCATCTGCACGAAAATACGGATCCATATTATCTCAATCTCTCCAAGTATATTGCTGAACTTAATTTAGTATCAGTTTCAAGGTATTCTGTCAATGCCGGTGGAGCGCATAACTTGATAGCTCATAGCTCATAGCTGATAGCTCATAGCTGATAGCTCATAGGGAAAGACCAGAGATCAGAAGTCAGATGTCTGAGGTCAGAAACGGCAGAATACCACAATTATAGGCACTTTAGGCACTTAAGGCACTTGCATTTACCCCCTGCTTTTCTCTGCGCCTCAGCGGGAGAATGGTTTTCAAGTCGTTGCTATCAGCTATCCGCTATCCGCTATGAGCTATCAGCTATCAGCTTTGCCCTCTTATGCTCCGCATACGACTTTCGCAGGTACACCGGCACTGCGTTGCGGACATCGTCGGTCTGCCCCGCTTCGAACTTCGGCAGACTGAGGCGGGCCACGGTCAGGGCCCTGGGAATTCCATCGTCGGGGGGAGCGAATATGGCATTTTCCCCGAGACATTCTTCGAACACAGTTTTGTATCGATACGCGC
>JBECKW010000232.1:0-7323 GCA_040235505.1 Desulfobacterales bacterium | reverse complement strand
GGCAATGGGTCTGCTCATTCTACCCGTTACCGGGCATTTGCTTTCGTCATTCATAAAGCTTCCTCCTTCCGTTTTCTGATTTTATTCATAGAGGCGCTATGAATCTCGTGTTTCGGTGCCCGTCTGTCGAATCAATTTCAGCACTTGCCGTTTGATTTCAGTAAAACCGGAGGAACTGGAGGATCACTTTTAGAATGCAATATCTGCGGCCGGAAGTCGTTTCATCCCGATCATCGAAAACGGTCGGCACCAACCCAGTTGGTCGGCTTTCTTCAGACAGGTCGATCTCCCCATTCATTCGATTAAGGAGAGACATGTTTTAATAAGTATAATACTTCGATACACAGTGGCAAGACTCATTGTCGGAAAATCTTTTTGATCCGGTCTCGGAGCCTCGGGAAAAAAGGTCGGGCCGGCTTCAAAACCGGCCCGACCTTTCCACCTTACATTTTGGTGACCTTCAGTACGATTTTTCCATCGTAGGTACCGGCATTGATGAGGGTAACGACTCCGTTCACGGTCATGGTCACCTCGTAGCCCGTGGGGGCGGAGACCGATTCGTTACTGCCGACGCTCAGGTGGGTCAGGTATGATGTCTTGGTCACCACCCAGGATGATTTTTTGTCCAGGGTAACGCTGACCCCGTAAGGGTCTTCGAACCTGGCGCAATAGGTGTTCTTCGTCCGGCCGATCAGGTAGTAAAGCTCCGGTGTCTGCAGGGTGAGTTTCTCGCCGTTGGGGCCCAGGGGTTGCTGCACGGTGCCGGTGGTGATGGCGCCGGTGATGGTGGCGTTTTCGAAAGTGACATTGACCGGGCTGACGGTCGTATAGCTGTTGATGATATCCCCTTCGAGGATCGTATTTTTAAAAACGGCGTTCACATCCTTGCTGTACCCCTTTGCCCCCATGGAATCTCCCTTTCCGGCAACGAAAAAGGGATCGTCGTTTGCCATGGACTGAAGAATCACCCCGCTGTCGGTGTGCAGGACGGCCCCATCCACCAGGATGTCCGTTCCGCGCCCCTTGACCTGGATCACGGTATCCTTTGTATTGAACTGGCTCCCCTTGTCGATAATCAGCTTGCCCCCGCCGGTGCCGGTGTGCATCATGACACCGATTCTCCCGGAGTTGACGATGGTCCTGTCGGTGAAGATATCCGTGGAGTTGTCGCAGAGGATCACGCCGTAGTCCGCCACATTGAAGGTGCAGCCCTTGAAGGTATCGATGCAGTCCCCGATGGAGTATGCGCCGTATCCGCTTTCCACCGTCTCGATGAGGCAGTTGGTGGCGTAGAGCCGCACCTTCACCGGACCGTCCGTGGAAAGAGCGCCCCAACCCTGGGATTTGATATGGGTGTTCGTATAGTATGCCGTGCCGCTTTCCACCACGTTGGTGGCCCGGACATTTCCGGTGATCCCGAGAAGCCAGGGACCGGCCATCATGACGCCGCCGGCATTGAAGGACGAGCCGGCGCTCTCCTTGGGCCCGTTTTCCACTTCGATGTCGGAGTCATCCACATGCACGATGCCGTGGCCGCTCACGAACACGGCGGACCGGTTGGCGCCGGAATTGTAGATCTTGGCATCCTTGACGAAGACTTCCGCATTCCCGGTGGCCATGATGCCGTCTCCCAGTCCACTGGCATCGTCCCCGCCGTTGCCGGAAAGCAGGATCATCGGTTTGTCGATGGAATAGGTGGATTTCTTGTCACCGGCGACGATGATGCCGTTGAATTTACCCTCCGTTGAGTTGATCTTGATATCTTCGGCGGCCGTATCACTCACGGTGCCTCGACTTACTATTGCCGCCACCGATTTTTCCGGAATATATTTCCCGTTTTCAACGTAAATCGCTGCCCGGAAAACATTCGATCCGCCCGGTGGCATACCTTCCCCGCCGGGAGGCGCGGACATCCCGCCGCCCGGTGGAGCACCGCCGGCGCCCTCCGTACCACCAGGCCCGCCAGTGCCGCCAGGTACCCCGCCACTCGGGGGTGTCCCGCCACTCGGAGGCATTCCCCCCCCGGGGGAAGCCGAGCCCATTTTAATTTCCTCATTGACCGTCAGCACCACATCACCCTCGTATGTTCCGGGTTCCATCGGGGTCCCGACAGTGTCCACCGACAGCGTCACCGTATGGCCCTCGGGCGCTTGAATGTTTGCTCCTTCGGCGATGACAAGTTTCGTCAAGTCCGTGGTTTCGGCAACCTCCCACGTTTCTCCGGCCTTCAAAATTTTTTCCGCTGCGAAAGCTGTCGAGAACGGCATTATCATCAGCGCAACTGCACCCAGAGTGGCCATCAATACAGCGTTTCCTCTTTTCATAATCCCCCCTTCCTCGTCGTTTGACCGCGGGCAGTTCCGGCACCGCCTCGAACGACGAATCCACGGTTTTTCCATCGATTTGATTTTAAGAGCATTCACAATGCGAGACTGATAAAGATATTGTTATCATGAAATTAATAAAAATACTCAGCCTTTGAAAAAAATCAAACGCCGATTATCCTTACAAGGAGTTTTTCGGGGACGGGATTTCCCCGGAGGCCGGGTCGCTTGTCTGAAGCGGATTAGATATCGTTAAGAAAATCAGGACTCGGGTTGAGTAAACATCCTCTGTTTTTGTTTACCTGTGGCCGCATCCAGGTCAGCCTCGGCGCTGATTTTCTTTACGATATCTTATCCGCAAGTTCGAGCCGGCCGGAGGGGGAATTCCGTCCCCGAAAAGCGGGTCCAACACCCACAATCTCTGGTAAGCAGATTTCAACCCACCCAACGAAAGGACAAGATCTAGAGATCTTAAGAAAAACATAGCCATGGCCTGCGCTTCCTCCCAGGCAATCGCATGTAAGAGGTGACAATGCAATCGGGGTCGGAATCGCTATCGGTATCGGGATCGAAAAAGGCTCGATAGCGATCCCGATACCGATAGCGACACCGAATCTGACATCACCCGATTTTACATGCGATTTCCCTGCGCTTCCTCCAGAAGCCCCTTGACATCTCCCAATCATAACTTACTCTCATGACATGCCACATTGTGGTCTCAGCATCCACGATTGGTTGAAATTGGTAAACCGATAATGTTTTGTAATTATATCTTTTAAGTAGATTTGAGGGGGTTCCAATGATTATTCATCAAAGGGAAGTCAGCTATAGCGCAAATTATGGGGAGTTTTTCGAGACGCTTGCCAGGTTGAAAGCACATATGGAGAAAAAACATCCTGAAGTCTCGGTTGAACTCATGTATAACCTGGCCGGCCAAAGGGGCCACGCGACGATTCAGACACGCTACCCATCACTGGCCGACTATGAACGAATCGATGCCGAAATGGACAACGACGCGGAGTTCACGAAGCTGATCGATGTGATTATTCACGCGACCGGGAGCCTGCCCGTGGATCAGTTCTATCGGGTAATTTAATGGCCTGATTTAATGTCTGTGACTGCATTCGCCGTTGAATATGACGTTACGCCTTCTCCGGCTGGCATCGGGGAAGGCGACGTGAAGGTTGCGATCCGATATTATTGGTATTCCGAGGATTGATCCGCCTCTGGCGGACCGACCAACGCAGAGGTTTGCCGAGATAAGCGTAGACTTCGCATGGAACGTTTTGAAATTGGCTTGTCAGGTTAAGCTTTCTTTCAACCATTTCTGAGCATCATCCATATCTCTAAAAACATTTGTAATTGAAAGAATCAAATCACTGGTTACAACTGAATTCGGCCGAACCCGGATCCTTACCCAGTCGTCCTCCACAATGATTTCAAAATCCTTTCCGTATTCATCTGCTGGCTGGTTCATAAGTTCACCCTGTGGAGGAAAATGGGCGTTTCATTTAACGGCCAAACTACATACCCTTCTTGTCCAGGATCTTCTCTATCTCGTCCATGGTCCGGTTCATGACCGCCATGGTATTGTCGAAGGGCGCAGAGGTCGTCATGTCCACGCCGGCCTGCTTCAACAGGTCGATTGGATACTTGGATCCCCCTGAAGACAGGAAGGTGAGGACCTTATCCACCGCACCCTCGTCCTTATCGAGTACTTTCTCTGCAAGCGCCGTGGAGGCGGTGAAGCTCGTAGCATATTGATACACATAGTAGTCGTAATAAAAATGGGGGATAAAGGCCCACTCGACGTCATCCCGATCATCGATCTGGGTAATCCCCTCGTCGCAGCCGTAGTATTTCTTCAGGATGTCCCCATAGACCTTTGACAATACATCACCGGTAAGAGGGATGTCCTTCTCGACCATCTCATGTATCTTGAGTTCAAATTCCGCAAACTGGGCCTGGCGAAATACGGTTCCCTTGATGCCGTCCAGGTATTCCATGAGCAGGGAAAGACGCACATCGTCGTCCTTAATTTCGTTCATCATCTCATGGAAAAGCAGCGCCTCATTGAGTGTCGACGCCACTTCGGCGACAAAAATAGGATAGTCCGCCAGGGGATACGGCTGGTTCTTGTTGGACAGGTAGCTTTGCATGGTGTGCCCCAGTTCATGGGCCAGCGTGCTGACGTCATCGTATTGACCGTTGAAATTAAGCAGAATGTAAGGATGTACGTCGTACGCACTGCCGTTGGAATACCCACCGGACCTCTTCCCCTCTGTGGGGTAAACATCGATCCAGCGATTGGCAAATGCTTGTTTCACAACATCGCTATAGTCTTTTCCGAGGGGCTTGATGGCTTTGAGCACCAATGCTTTGGCTTCATCGAACGTATATTTCAGGTCGACACCTTTGACCGCAGGTGCATAAATGTCGGAATACTTTAAGGTATCCACACCCAGCATCCGCTTTTTCAGCTTGAGATAACGATGGAAGGTTCCGAGGTTTTTATCCACATTGTCGATGAGGGAATGATACACCGCGACCGGTATATTGTTGACATCGAGAGCCGCCTGCAATGATGAATCGTAGTTTCTCACCCGCGCATAAAAAACATCGCTTTTAATTTTGGCATACAGGGTTGCGCCCAGGGTTTCCCGGTAGCTGTTCATTGTTCCCCAGAATTCCCGGAATACCGTTTCACGGTCGGCACGGTCAGTTGAAGCCCTGTAGCGCACGTAGCCTGCCTGATTCAGCTTCACCGTCTTACCGTCAGGCAGCAACACCTTCGGATATGGCAACTCCGCATTGGTAAAAATACTGTAGATATCCTCCGGCCCGGTTGCCATCATGCCGGTCTCCGCGATAATCTTTTCTTCCTTATCGGAAAGTGTGTGCTTTTTCCGCCGCTGAAGGTCATCGAGGTAGAACCGGTAAACTTCCAGTTTCGGCTGCTCACGGATAAATCGATCGATGTCCGACGGGGACAGTTTAATAAGTTCCGGATCGATAAAGGATGTTTTGCTGTTGAAACTGGTTTCCAACTGATTCACTTCCTGATCGAGGCCGATATAGTGTGCATTGTGCAGGTCAAGATCGGAAGCCATGGAAGCATATGCATCGAGGCGTTCCATGGCTTTTCTCAAGGAACTTACCATATCGAGGCATTTGAACAGGGTCTCGGATGATTCAGCAAGCTTTCCTTTGAACTGCTGCAGATTGTCCATGCTTTTTGCCACCCTGTCCTTCTCGGCTCGCCATGCCTCATCGGAGCTGTACAAGTTCTTCAGATTCCAGGTGTCCTCAACCGGGACCCTGGAACGATCACGGGTTTGAGCCACGGCGTTAACCGTGCCGGTCATCAGAAAGGCCAACATCGTCATGCCGACGAAAAACAATTTATTTTTCATCATCGTTTCCTCTTTTCTAAATTCCGACTTCGTATTTCTTAACCCAGTGTGAGTAGAAAAATATCCCTATGGCCGAAGCAATTCCGACGCCGGCAAACCAGTACCAGATAGTATACGGATGATAAGAATTCCAGAGCAATTTGGTTGCCTCAACCGCATTGATATTCAGCTTTTGCTGGAGGATGCTCATCGCTTCGGGGCGAAGCGTTTCTCTTAACTGATCGGTCAGGGCCTGATCCAGCAGATGATGGCCGGAAAGATAATTGAGGGCGAGATTGGCTTTCTCCCCCATGCGGCCGTACAATTCTCCCCCCCAGATCGAGCCGAATGCCCACCCGATCGCCAGCGGGATATTGGCATACCCCATATACAGTGCCTTTTCCCCTTCGGGTGCGATGACTCCCAGGTATTCATTCATTTTGGGCGAGGCCAGCATTTCTCCGACGGCAAAGCACAGAATACCGAGGAGGCAGAAATAGCCCGACATGGTAAATCCGGCCGCAATCAATCCGAGTGATGATATGGTTATTCCGAGGAAAATGGAATGGACGCGGCGCATCCGCGACACCAGCCATGAAACGAACACGACTGCGACGACAATCAGGCCGGCATCGGCGTTTATCAACCATTCCTGGGTTATCTGCGGCCCGCGAGCGGTTTCACTGATAAACATGGCTGGTAGATGAAAAGTCTGTACGATATTCGATGAATCGATCCAATCCACAATGAAATTGGGAAGCATATCGAAAAGCTGCATGAACATAAGCCAAAAACCGGCCATGATCAGAATAAAGACTAACAGACGCGGTTTGAAGATATTGCGAAAAGTTGTCTCTATAACCTTCAGGACACCCCCGCTCTGCTCACCGCCCGCTTCGACTTCCTTATACGTCAGGAGGGTGATGAAATTAAGCGACACGATAATGGCGCATCCGAAAAATACCGCCGGCCAGGATACGCCGTATAAAAAATGCGCCAGCGGCGGGCCGAGAAACCCTCCGATGTTGACCAGCATGTAAAAAGTGCCCCAGCCTACCGACGAGTTTTTGTTATTGAGGGTCCGCACCAGCGTGCCCTGGACGCCCGGTTTGAAAATAGCGGTGCCCGCAGCCAGCACGCAGCAGCCGATGAGAAACGACGGGAAGTCGCGCTGCGTCGCCATCATCAGGTATCCAGTGGCTTTTATGATTATTGAAAAGGCGATGGTCCGCTTATAGCCATAACGATCGGCAAAGCCGCCGGAAAAAACCGGCACCAGCGATTGCACCAGTGCCCACCAAAAGAAAATCCAGCCTTTCTGCAACTGCGTAAAATGCAGCCCGCCGGGCTCGTTGGCTTGTGCAATGTAAATGGGGATAACCACGCGAACGCCATAGTAGGCGAGCCGTTCGAGCATCTCCATGATATTGACCATCCAGAACGCCCGCTGAAACCCCAAAAGGGTCTTGAATATGGGTTCTTTTTTTTCCTGAACAGGGATAGTGACTTGAGACAATGGCGTAACCTCGCTTTTTCTACCTCATAATAGGAAGTTCATCCACCGTGGATCGAATACGAAGCACTTATGAGAACATACACGCAGCTAA
>JBECKW010000208.1:0-3121 GCA_040235505.1 Desulfobacterales bacterium | reverse complement strand
CATGATCGTGAAAAAGTATCTCCACTTTTATAAGCTGAGGCAGGTCGATGCCCTGATCCTGGGGAGCAATCACTACACGCTTCTGATGCCGGTGATACAGAGAAAGATCGGTAAGCGGGTCGCCGTGTTGAACGCGGCCGTCCACCTGGCCCGGGAGGTGAAAGATTTTCTCTCCTGCCATGCCGACGTGGACGGCCGGTGCACCCGAAACGGCGTTTTGCGGGTAGTGTTTTCAGACCTTACCGATGCAATGAAGAAAAACGCCCGAATGTTTTATGGAAAGAATATCAGGCTGGAACGAATCTGAATACTGCAACCGGTTACTCGCTGGTCTGAACCATCAGTTCCTTCCGATACTGGTCCAGCAGTGTCGCCTTTGAGAGCATCCCCGCAAACCGGTTCTCCGACACCACCGGAAGTGAATAAAGCCCGTGGGTATCCATATAATCCAGCACCTGGGACAGGTCATCCTCCGGATCTACGGTTTTCACGTCTGTATTCATGATCTGCCCCACGATAACTGCGTCGTACATTCCCTGATTAAACAGGTAGGGGCGGACATCGTCCAGATGGATAAGCCCCAGGAAAGTGCCGGTGTCCTCGTCCTCAACCGGGAAATAGTTGCGCCGGGAGGACTTGACGATCTTGATAAGCTCCCGAAGCGGCATATTCTGCGGTACCGTGATGCAATCCCTTTCGATGAGTTCGTTGACGCTCAGGTCGGCGAGAACCCGCTCGTCGGTGCCGGGCCTTAGCAGTTGCCCCTTGTCCACCAGGTCCTTCACGTAAAAGGAGGCATGCTCGATGTGGTGACAGAGCGTGGCGGAGAGGGCCGACACCAGAATCAGGGGCAGAATGACATCGTAGCCGCCGGTGATTTCAACGATCAGAAAGATGCCCGTCAGGGGCGCCTGTAGAATGCCGCTGATCATGCCGGCCATGCCGAAAAGGGCGAACCCGCCTTCGCTGGTGAGCGCCGGGGCGGCGCCCGGCCACAGGAGCACCAGCAGCCGATGCCAAGTCAGACCTGCCAGGCTGCCGATCACCAGGCTCGGCGCAAAAACACCGCCGGAGCCGCCCGAGCCCAGGGTAACGGAGGTCGCCAGTATCTTGGCAACCATTGCGAAGGCCACCAGGATCAGACCCGGGGTGTAGACGTCGCTGATCATGGTTCGGACCGGCTGGTATCCCTCCCCCAGCACCACGGGCAGATAGATCGCGATCCCCCCCACCACAAGTCCGCCCAGGGCAGCCCGGATGAATTTCGGTATATAGGTTGCGTGGTCGGCGGTGTGGTGGATCGATTTCATGGTCCGGGTGAGCAGGACGGAGGCGGCAGCGGTCAAAATCGCCAGACCGATGCAGGCCAGGATATCCATCAGCGAGACGTGAAAGCCGGGATTTGAAAAGACGATCTGGTTTCCGTTCATGACCCGGCAGATTTCCGTGCCGGCTACCGCCGCAATGGCGATGGGGATGATGTTGGGAGCGGTCCATTCGCCCAGGATCACCTCGATGGAAAATACGATGCCGGCGATGGGGGCGTTGAAGATCGAGGCGATGCCGGCGGCGGCGCCACAACCCACCAGGGTGATCCGCTGCCGGTCGTTCAGGGAGAAAAAGGTGGCGATGTTCGATCCGATGGCCGCCCCGCTCATGACCACCGGCGCCTCGGGACCTGCGGAACCGCCGGAGCCAATGGTCAGACAACTGGAGATAAGGCGGGAGACGATCGAGCGAAAACGGAGCAGCCCCCCATGCCGGGAGACGCTGTCGATGACTTCGGGGATGCCGTGACCGGGCCCCTCTTTGATGATTTTATCCAGAAACAGGGAGGAAAGGGCGGCGCCGGCGGCCGGCAGGGTGATGGCCCACCAGAAATGCCGCAGGTGCTGCAGGGCCTCGGACATCGCCTCGATGGATCGGTTTAAAAACACCGAGGAGAAGCCGGCGCCAACGCCGACGATGGCGGCGACGATGAACATCAACAGCCGTTCGTCCAGTCGGAATATCAGCCACTTGGCGGGGTACCGCCACATTCGAAACCATCGCATACCGCTACTGCCACTCATGGTGATTCTGCTGTCGCTCCTTCATTGTCATTGATCCAGTCGCTGTTCGAACTCGGCGATTTCCGAAAACAACCCTTCGGCATCTGGTGTCGTCTTTAAAAAAGATACAAACGCATCATCCCGGACACAAAACGCAAGCCGGGAGAGCAGGTTCAGATGCGCTTTGGTACTCGGGCACAGCAAAATAAATAGGACAAATACCGGTTTGTCGTCTATGGAAGCGTAAGAAACGCTTTCCTCCAGAAAACAGGTGGCTATGATCGATTCCTCGCCCATCTCCTTGAGGGGGGTGCGGGGGTGGGGGATGGCCACCCCTTTTCCAATTCCGGTGGACATGAGCCGCTCCCGCTCCAGCAGCCGCGCGTGGAGGGTCTGTTTTGATGCTTCCGAGAGATCCGGCAGGCGGTTGACGCCGTTCAGCAGTACCGATTCGACGTCCGTGCCTTCGATGTCGTAGAATACACCGCCCCGCTTCATGGCGGATAGCAATCCCTCTGTATCGGTGGCGGGGGACTTTTTTTTGTCGCCGGGGGGCTCGCTCGGTGGGCAAAACGATAGATGATGGGATGACGCCCATTTCTCCAGTGCGGTCTCATTGAAGACGCACAGTTTACCGTCCTTGCGGATGGGAATTCTGCCTTGGGAGATCCACCGTTCGATTTTCCGAGCCGGCAGGTCCAGGCACCGTGCAGTTTCTTCTACTGTTAATTTCATGTCATACGCCACCTTCTGGTGAGTGTCCTCAAAACAGTAACACATAGTGCCATTGGTTTTTAAATGCAAGGGAAAAAACCGAGGGACCAAAGGACCGAGGGACGAGGGATCCCGCCAAAAAGCAGCGGGACTAGGACGAGGGACGATTAAAAACCGGACAGAAAGCCGATTATCTTCCCCAAGCACACACAGCCATGCAAAGGATGGGTTCATTCGGTTTGTTGGTTGTATTGTTTTTTCGTCCATCATCCTAGTCCCGCTGCTTTTTGGCGGGATCCCTCCTCCCTCGGATCTTTTTGCACTCCCTCGGATTAAAACATCGCTTCGATTTCCTT
>JBECKW010000202.1:0-4557 GCA_040235505.1 Desulfobacterales bacterium | reverse complement strand
GGCAATGCTTCCGTATATTCGCTTTGGTCATTGACGACGCCCTTGTCATACTGGGGGTCGAGCACAAAGCATTCATGCTTCGCCTGCTCCTCAGGGGCGGCCCAGATCGAGGCCCCATAACAACGCTCCAGGGTCGGGAGAAAATTGTCGCCCACGACGCTGGCGTCATGGATAAACAAAACCAGCGGGTAAGATTTGGTCTTGTCGTAATTTTCAGGCACATACAAATTACACATCACCGTGCCCCCGGTTTCTTCGTCCCTGTAGTAATACTGCTGGAAATCATCTACGACCATGCGAATGACGACATCGTTGGCCAGGACCTTGCTGTCCGGCGAAATGGTTTCACCATCCGTCGTGGCGATATCGCCGGTCTGCACCACGCTCATGTGCGTATCGCCGTTGACCGACATCGCCGTCCTGATGGGAAGTTCGTAATCGGTGGAAAGCTCGATGATGACGTAATTGCCGTCAACACCCTCTGGGGTCATTTCCGGCGCGATGTTGGCGTAGATTTTCGTTGGGTGGATGTCGATATTCACCAGCCCCTTATTGTCCTTCACCGCCGCCTGCCACGCATCGGAGAGCACCACCCTGAAGTCGCCCAAATCAAGAGAGGCGCTGCTGATGGCCGTATCGTATTTGATCGCCACCGCCACCGGCTTCTGGCCGTCCGGAAAAACCTTCGTGATGGTTGTGACGTGACCCAGGTGCCCTTCTCTTGTCATTTCATGCGTGAACAACCAGCCTTTCAAGCCTTCGATCTGGTAGCCCTTCCGCCAGGTGTAGGTGCGATTGTCGGCGCTGTCATCGGTCAGACTTTCGGGGACAAGCGTTCCCGCTTTAAACACCGAATAATTGATTCGGTTGCCTTCCGAGATCATGTTCCTGACATCGGTGGCAAGTTGCTCGTCGCCGGCCCGCCCGTCCCAGATGGCCTTGCCGACCACCCCTCCTTGCGCTTCGATGGCCTTCATGCATTTGTCCATGCTTGGGGCAGCTTGGTTATCTGCTTCCGAAGTCACGATCCACAGGTTGGCGTCCTTCAATTTGGACATCTCGGCCGGATCGTAATCGGGGGCGAAAAGAAGCGAAGCGGCAAACATATCGGGACGGTCGATCATCATCTTGATGGCCGCCCTGGCGCCGCTTCCCTGACCGGTCAGATATATCCTGTCAATATCTATGTTCGGGACCTTATCCGTCAGCCACTCAATCAGATTGAGAATGCAGAGATATGTATTTGACGTACTGCCCTGACGAACTCTGCTGACCGATTCATCGTTTTCATCGACAATGGCCCCACGATAAGCAGGCACGATGACGATGCATTCATGTTTCGCCTGCTCCGCCGGATCCGCCCAGGTGACGGCGCCGATCCCGCCGTTGGTCAAAACATCTGCATGTTTGCCTCCGGCGGCATTTTCATCCGCCAGGAACACGACCGCCGGGTAGGATCTGGTTTTGTCATAATCTTCAGGGAAATAAATATTATATTTCACAGAACCGTAATCCTTATCGATGTGGTTGGACTTTAAACTGTCATCGACTATCGGATTGATACACCAGTAATTGGCCACGGCTTCATCCTGATTTTCAAACGCGGAATATCCGGCGCCGGTGGTTGTTTCTATTTCGCCGACCTGGTACACATAAACAACTTTCCCATCAACTGCCTGAAGATTTTGATTTTTAGAAATTAAAGTCCCGGGATGTGACGCCGGGTCCCATGAGATATTTCCAACCCGCCTGATCGGATTCGGGGCGACGCCATCGCCCGTCGGAACGACCGACTTTATTCCCCTGGTATCCGTTGCCGTGGCCGTGTCGGCGATATAGTCATGGGAAAGCTCCAGAATGACATAGGGCCCTTCAACGCCTTGAACCGCTTTTGCCGGCGCTGTGTTGGTGTAGACCCTGGTAATTTTCTGCCCTTCGACATCCGTTATGACCTTGTAGTCCGATGCCGAGAGCGTCGAGCTGTCGATGGGGGCATCATACTGAATCACGATCGCCGTTGTTTTCCAGCCGTCCGGAAATACTTCGGTAATGGGCGCGACACCCAATATGTGGCCTTTCGCATCTTCCACTTTTTTTGTTGAGCAGGCACTTATTCCCATCGCGAACAAAACCAAACATATGATTGATAATAAGCCCTTGTATTTCATTTTGACGGCTCCCCTTTTTATTTGAGGTTCAAACGGCTATACAAGCATGGACAATGGAAATTCATATGCTATCGCGCCGCAGGGGCAGCTGATGCGGCAATTGCCGCAGTGCCAGCACTCATCGGGATAGATCGTTTCCGGGCCGTCGGGTCCCAGCAAAAGGACGTCTCCCGGACAGTCTTCAACACAGCTTCCACATGAAAAGCACTGGCCGCAATGGAAGCATCTCCCGGCCTCTTCCATTGCCTGCTCTTTGGTATATACGAAACGGCTTCCGGTAAACAGATCGGCGGCTTCCTGCGGAACGGAGCCGGACGGCAAAACGCGCTGTTTTTTATCAAAGTAATCCACATGCATCAACTCTTCGTATTCGACAACATGCTGCGACAGGGCGGGCGGTTCCTCTTCGGCGGTTTCGGAAAGTACTTTTCCGTCCGGAGAGATAAAAATATTGCTTCCGTTTGGAAATGCTTCCCCCATCAGGTACGCATGAATCGAAAGGGCTGCGCGGCGTCCGCTGCCAATGGCCGTGGCCGCAGATGAGGGGCCCAGGGCGGTGTCCCCTGCGCAAAACACTCCCTTGGCCGATGTGGACAGGGTGTCCGGATCCACAAGCAGGGTGCCTCTGGCCGTAACCGAAAAGCCGGCGCTTTGATCCAGAAAGGAGAGATCGCTCAACACGCCAATGGCTGCGATGACCTGATCCGCAGCCAGGAAATGGCGCTTTTCAGATCGCTTGACGATGTTCAGAGTGCAGTTCGCATCAAATGAAAACTCCTCGATTTCAACGTAATGAATCCCGGTCACCTTGCCGGCCTCCTGCCGGATATCGCAGGCCAGTTTGGAATTGAGGACTCGAATACCTTCCGCATGGGCCTGGGCGATGTCTTCGGCATCGGCGCACATGCACTCCTCTCCCTCCACGCAGAGGATGCTCACTTCGGAGGCACCCAGCCGCTTGAGGGTAAAGGCGCAGTCGAAGGCAACGCCTCCGCCGCCGAGGATGACCACATGCTTGCCGATTTCGATTTTTTCACCGGCCTTTGCCCGCTTGAGAAAGGTGAGGGCGGGCTGAGCCAGGTCTGCACCCGGAATGTCCGGTTTCCGGCTCCGCACGCTGCCCGATGCGATCAGACAGGCGTCGAAATCGTTTCGTATGGTTTCAAAATCGATGTCGTTTCCCACCCGGGTGCCGGTATGGGCGGTGATGCCAAGGTCCAGAATGCGGCTCACCTGGCGGTCGACGATATCTTCCGGCAGTTTGAAATTCGGCACCATCGTTCGCGGAATACCGCCCAGCAGCGGATCGGCTTCGAATATCACCACCCCATGCCCCAACAGGGCGAGGAAACAAGCGCCGGTCATTCCCGCCGGGCCGGAACCGACAATGGCGATTCGTTTGCCGGTGGGCGGCATTTTCCGGGGGAACGGTGCAGGGGGCTGCTCGGCCGTCAGACGTTCCAGGTCCCGAATGGAAAGGCTCTCGTCATGCCGGTCCCGGTTGCAGGCCGCCTCGCAGGGACGGGGGCATATGCGGCCGGTAATGCCCGCCAGCGGATTCCGGGCAAGAAGATAGACCGCGGCTTCGGCTGCTTTGTCCTTTGCCATGAGAGCGTTGATCTTTTCGATGGGGTTTCCGGCCGGGCAGGCGGCCTGGCATGGCGATGTGCGCGCCTGGTCCGGCAGAAAACCGGCCTGTATGGTGGGTCGGTCCAGTCCTTTACTGAATCTGGGAGGCATTGCGAATGATATCCTTTCTTATGTGATTCCCCGGCGGTACAAATCGGTCACGCGGGCGCGGGGACCCGGGCCAGCATCGGCTTCCCGGAGTCCTGCCACAGGGCCAGGCTTTTGCCGCTTAGCGCGGGGTCCATATCGGGGTAATCGCTTCTGCGGTAAGTGATCCTGCCGGATTCCCGCCGCTCTTTGACCGCCCGGGTCGTCAGCTGGCACTGCTTTAACAGGAAGCGGGCTTCGTTGGCCCTGACAAGTTCATGGGGGCTCGTGGCCCGGATCTTCCCCTGATAGGTCTCGATAAGGCCCAGGCGCTCGAGGGCCGTATCAATGCCCTTCTCGTTTTTTACGAACCCCATGTAATAGCTCATCACCTGCCGGATGGCGCTTTCAAATTCCCTGGGGGAGATGCCGCGTTGGACTTTCAGCGGTTGAAATATCCTCTCTTTTTCCTCTTCGATCTCATACGGGTCGACCGCATCCACCCGGGGGGCGGACAGGGCGGATCGGGCGGCGCTCCGGCCGGCGCTGAAACCACCGCACAGGGCACCGGAGAAGGACACGAAATTGCACCCCGAGAAAAGACCGCCCACGGTGGATTCGAACTGCTCATCGCACAGAAGCCGGCCCCCGTAGGTAATTTCCGAAAGTTCCA
>JBECKW010000186.1:0-11245 GCA_040235505.1 Desulfobacterales bacterium | reverse complement strand
CCCCCCCTATTCCCCATGGATACTCCATGTACCCGGATTTAAGTTTGTACATTTTCTAAAAGAATGTCCCCCATTTCCCTGATTTATTGCCGTGTGAAGAATTAAAACCCGACCCCAATAGCCATTTTTGCCGGACCAAGCTATTCTTCAGCGTGATTCATGGGGGTTGAAGTAAGATAATCACAACAAGGCCTCTTGAAGGCGAGAGGTATCGCCGCGATTCCCCCTCCCATGACGCGGCTTAGTGTCGATAGACCGTTTCGCGGCGAAGCACCCACATCGCGAACGGGGCAGCAAGGGCGAGAAGAACGGCTACTGCCAGATAGGTGGCACCCAGCCCTATGTACAAGCCTGCGTCCATGCCCAGAATAGGCCGGGTGCCGCCGATATCGCCGCAAACCTGATAGAGTGCGACCCCCGTCCGTAGCGTTCGGGGGAGGTGATATCGCCCAGCAGGGCCAGCAGCGGCAGGTTGATGCCGTTGAAGGCGATTCCCGTCAGGGCCACCCCCACCAGGGTCATGAAAAGATTGGCGGCGGTACCCAGCAGGATGAATCCTGCCACCAGCCCTGCGAGGCTGGGGATCAGCAGTACCGTGCGGCGGTTGATCCTGTCCAGCAGGCGCCCGAAGAAGAAGGCAAAAATCGAAGAGAAGGCCATCATCACCGCCATGATCAGCCCGGCGCTGCCCTCGTCGGCCAGGCCCATCAGATGAAATCCGCGTTCCTTGACCAGGAGTACCAGCGTTGCCAGCAATACCCCCTGCATGGCCAGAAAGACCAGGAGGTTGAAGCCCCCGGCAGCAGCGATGAAGGGAAACTCCGGAAGGGAGCGCAGACGCATCAACGGCATCTTCGGGGCAGGCCTTTCGGGAGAAGAAGAAGCATCAGCACCCCGCGCCCGAAAACCGGGCACCAGCCAGAGAGCCACCATCGCCCCGAATACCGTTAGGCCGACGCCGGTGAAAAAGGCGGCGGCGTCCGAGATCCGATCAGCGATCAGTCCCCCCAGCACCAGGCCTCCGGGTATGCCCATGCCCATGGCGATGCGTACGGCGGCCATCCGGCGGCCGCGGTTTTCGGCGTTGGAAAGCCCCAGCATTGCGGCCTGGGCACCAACAAGAAGAAGGGCGGAGCCGACACCGAACACCGCGCGTCCGGCAAGAAACCAGAAGGCGGCGTGGCCGAAGCGTAGCGCGGCGTTATAGCCGAGGATCCCGATGCCTTCGATGATGAGACCCACAGCCAGGGGTAGCTTTCCACCCAGCCGATCCACCAGTCGACCGGCCCATGGCGCGAAAGCCAGGCGGGTCAGGCGGTTGGCCGAAAGGATAAGGCCGATCATGCCGCCGGCAATGCCGAGTTGCAGGCCCAGGGCGGGCAGGATGGGAAAGACCAATCCGCCGCCAATGCCGCCGATAAAGGTGACCAGGGCGACACTGCGCCCGGCGGCCGCGGTATCGAATGATTGCGGATCAGCTGCCTGCATGAATACCTGACGACGTTCGGGATTGTCTTCAGCTTCTCCCCGGCTTTTCGGCTCTTCCCACCTTCGGCTCTTCTTGCCTTTCACAGCACCACATTTTCCGGGTCCACCAGAAGACTGACGGCAAGGTTTGCCTGATGGCAAGCGGCAATCCCCACGCGGGGCGCCATAAGCCCCCGGCCGGGAGCGGCGGCGGTTTCGCGGTCACCCGAGATGAATATTTTCTTTCCGGCCCGAATCGTCTGGATGCGATTACTATCTCCGAATCCGGCCATGCCGGATCCTCCGATAATATAGGCTTCCGGAAGGCCTTCCCGTGCGGTTTCAATCAGCATCGCCTTCTGATCCGCCCGGTCGAAGCACTCGATGAGCACCGAAACGTCCTTGAAAATCTCCGGAGTATTACTTCTATCCAACATGACCTGATGGGGGCGATAGGTCAGATACGGATTGATTCGCATCAACACATCCACCATGGCCCGGGTCTTGGGCATGCCGATGTGGCCGATCTCATACTGCTGCCGGTTCAGGTTGCTCGGCTCCACCACATCGAAGTCTGCCAGAATCAAGGTCCCGACTCCCACCCGGGCCAGCGCTGCGGCCACCATCGATCCAAGTCCTCCGAGGCCGGCAATCCCCACGATCCCCTGCTTCAACTTGGCGTGAACGCCGGGGGTATGGCGGGCGGCCATCAACGCTTCCAGCTCGTCATCCGGGGGCACCTCTCCCCGCTGAATCAGCACCACCCGATCGCCGTCCTGAAGCAGTTCATTTTCTCCGCAGGGGAAACCGTTTCGAATCAGCACATTCGCACCGGGCTTGACTTTTTCCCGAAGAACCCCGAGAGACAACCCTTTCGAAATCTCCACGGGTTTTTCATTGACGCTTATGATAATTTTTTGTTCGCTCATAAATTCTGCTTTGAGTCTTCTTGAAGCAATTGAGAGGGTGTCAATATTTGGATGGATTCAAATGATCCAAGATCCAGCAGATGCCGGTCGCCTGATACGATGGCTTCCGCCTGTCCGGCCTTGGCACAGGCAATGAATTTGTCATCCGTCGGATCTTCTTTTACCACTTTTTCGGATCGTTTCACCTCCACCGTCTGAAACCAGGGTAATATTTCACTATAAATGAGGAAATGAATCTCCTTTTCCGTCAGTTCAAATTTCGGATATGCCAATACTCTCAGATATTCCTCAAGAATTTCCTTTGAAAGGAGCGGCTCTATAACCTTTCCCTTCCACAACTGGATTAGTGCCCCTGGTGTTCCACCGAAAAGCAGGGCGGACACAATGACATTTGTGCCAATGACAACCCGCATCATTTTGAGCGTGCCCATTCAATGGCATCTGCGACACTGTCCGGCCCCAATCCGAGTTTTTTCATTTTTGTCCTGATTTTTTCCAGGTCCGTATCGATAACCCTTAGAGGGGTTAAAAAGATTTTCCCATTTTCAAATTCAACATCGAAATACTTCGTGTCGGCGATTTGCGCCATTATTTTTTTGGGAATGGTTATCTGATTTTTAGAAGTTATTTTTGCAAGCATTGCGTATCTCCTTACTTTCTTATTTCCTTGTTATCTTACATCAGCGATGTTTTCGGGTCAAGCGCTGATATTCCCAGGGGCGATCCAGTACTAAACGAAGCGCAACAATGAAGACCATGAAAAGAGTTGCACCGATACCCCCCGACATGGTACTGCCTGCTTTCATTTTGGGATTCAATCGGTTCGGCCTTGCCGGGAGCAAGCCCGTCGGCTAGCTTTTTAAAACCTCCTTCAGAAACATGCACGCAGGTAAGCAAAGACCCCGAAAGCGTGTATAATGACGGAAGGTCGTTCACTTTGTGCCTTTGTGCCTCTGAGCCTTCCGCCATGGGCGGGACAGGACAACACTATGATCTTCGCAGACAGTCATTGCCACCTGGACCAGAAGGTCTATGATAAGGACCGGGACGCGGTACTCACACGGTTTCGTGAGGCCGGGGGCCGGGCCCTTATGATCGCGGGCATCGACCTGGAAAGCTCCCGAACTGCCATCCGTCTGGCGGATGCCCATGCGGAAATCTTTGCATCCGTGGGGGTTCACCCCCATGACGCGGCCCAGTGCGACCAGGACACCCTCGCCGACCTCAAGGCCCTGGCAAAACACCCGAAGGTAAAAGCCTGGGGCGAAATCGGCCTGGATTTCAACCGCATGTACTCTCCCCTGGAAATTCAGGAGCGCCTCTTTCTCCAGCAACTGGAAGCCGCCGATGCCCTGAAGCTTCCGGTTATTTTCCACGAGCGTGATACCAATGGCCGATTTCTTGAACTTCTTTCAGCGCATCCCAATCCCTCGCGGCGGGCCGTGGTCCACTGCTTCAGCGGAAACCGGAAGGAACTCGAAGCCTACCTTTCTCTCGGATTTTTCATCGGTATCACCGGGATCCTTACTATTGCATCTCGGGGCGCAGACCTCCGTGAGCTGGTCATCGATGTTCCGGCAGACCGTCTCCTCATCGAAACCGACGCCCCCTACCTGACACCGGCCCCCGAAAAGAACAAAATCCGCCGGAACGAACCCGCTTTCGTCCGCTCGGTCCTCCTCAAACTGGCCGTCGTCCGGCACGAAGACCCAGACGCCCTTTCAAAAATTTTATGGAACAACACCTGCCGCCTATTTGACATTCCAACAGGCATCTGATTCGGCAAAGCCGAATCGCTGGGATGCTGGGAGGCTGGGAAGTTGGGATGCTAACAGCTAACGTCCTCGGTACCTCTGTGCCTCTACGCCTTTACCCCTTTGTGCCTTTGTGCCTCTGTGCCTTTGTGCCTGATGCTTTTATGCCTCTGTGCATCCGCTTTTCTTTATTCCCCTTGAAAAACCCCCATCTTTCTTATAGATTTTGCCCATGGGATATGTATTCGACTTCCATACCGCAAAAGCCTACGAGAAGTGGTGTGATCAGCCGCGTCTCCAGCCGATCCTCGATCGGGAAAACTGGTTGATGAGGGAAATGCTCAATCCCATGCGAGGCAGACGCGTACTGGACATCGGCTGCGGCCATGGCATCGGTTTGAAGACGCTTCTCGACGCCGGCCTGCAAATCACCGGGCTCGATCCGTCCCCCTACATGCTCGACATTGCCCGCTCGAAGTTGAGTCACCGGGTTGACCTTCACCGCGGGGTGGCGGAAGACCTGCCCTTTGATGACAATGCGTTTCATTATGCCTGCATCGTCAAGACACTGGAATTCGTTGAAAAACCGGAAAAAGCCCTGGAAGAGGCATTTCGCGTGACCCGGGAACGGGTGTTTATCGGATTGGTCAACCGACGCGCTCTAAACACCGACCCGGCCATATCCGGCAACCCGATGGCTGCTCTTTGCGATCGCGCCCGATTCATCGGCTTCAGGAAACTAAAAAAAATCATCCGCAAGCTGGTCGGAGACGTGCCGGTAACCGCCAGGGCCCTGTGGTGCTCCCCTCATTTTCGTCGGAAAACCTCTGAAAAACTGATGCTGGTCCCCCTGCTGCAGCAATTTCCCATCAGCATGTACACCGGCGTCGTTGTGACGCTCAACCCCCGCTGGAATACAAGACCCCTTGCCATGCCCATCGCCGCCAAGCACGGTACGAATGCGGGGATCGGATAGACCGAGCTTTTAAAATTAGTGGGAGGAATACTATGGAAGCCAGCCTGTATGAGCCCCTGGAAGATGATAAAGTTTTGTGCCGGCTTTGCGCCCACGGGTGCACCATCAAACCGCAGCATCGGGGTATCTGCCGGGTCCGGGAAAACCGGAACGGCAAGCTTTATACCCTGGTCTACGATAAACTGATCGCCCGGCACGTGGATCCCATCGAAAAGAAACCGATCTTTCACATGTATCCCGGCAGCCTTTCGTATTCCGTCGCCACGGTGGGGTGCAATTTCAAATGCCGGTTCTGCCAGAATGCCGACATCGCCCAAATGCCCGAAGACCGAAAAGGCCTGATTATGGGAAACCCGGCAACCCCCCGGGAGGTGGTGGCCGATGCCCTGGCAAACGGCTGCAGGAGCATTGCCTATACCTATACCGAGCCGACCATCTATTTCGAATTCGCTTTCGAGACCGCACGGCTCGCCCACGAACAGGGACTCAAGAATGTATTTGTAACCAATGGCTACATGAGCCCGGAGGCCCTTGAAAGGATCGCCCCGTATCTGGACGCCGCCAATGTAGACCTGAAAAGCTTTTCCGACGACTTTTACCATAAGCAGTGCGGCGCACGGCTCGAACCTGTCAAGGAAACCCTTGTGGGGATGAAAGCGCGAGGCATCCTGGTGGAGGTCACCACTCTGCTGATCCCGGGTCTCAATACCGACCCCGACGAACTCAGGGCCCTGGCCGACTTTCTGGCGACCCGACTCGGCACCGATACGCCGTGGCATATCAGCCGTTTTCATCCCACTTACAAACTCACGGACCGCCCCGCCACACCGGTATCCAGTATTCTCGAAGCCCGGGAAATCGGCCTTGCCGCAGGCTTGAAATACGTATATACAGGCAATGTCTGGGGAGAGCCGGGGGAAAGCACCCTCTGCGACAACTGCGGGGCCATGCTCATCGACCGGCGGGGCTTCACGGTCAACAAAAATCGGCTCCGCCAGGGCCGCTGCCCGGACTGCGGTGCACATGTGGCAGGGATTTTTTAAAACTGAGAGTGCCTGGAGTTCATAGAGTGCGCTCGAGTGCCTGGAGTTAATGAATTCTGCCTTTTTATAAAAGAAGGAGTGGAGCGACACCTTAACTCAAGGCACTCTATGAACTCAAGGCACTCAAGTGCACTCTATGAACTCGTTGTTATGGAAAACAAACTCGATATGAAACAGATGGCACCGATGGGAGCCCTGTGGGAACGGGTCCTGACGTTCGGACGGATGATCAAGTTTTCCCACACGGTCTTTGCCCTGCCCTTTGCTCTCGCGGCGGCAGTGCTGGCCCAGCAGGTGCGCCCCCTGACGGTTGAACGTTTTTTTTGGCTTCTCGTGGCCATGGTGGGGGCGAGGTCCGCGGCCATGGGATTCAATCGGATCGCCGATGCCCGTCTGGATAAAAAAAATCCCCGCACCGCCGGACGGGAAATCCCCACCGGAAGGCTCTCCCTTCAGGCGGCCGGGATATTCGTAATTCTCTTTTCAGGGGTCTTTGTCCTGGCGGCCGCCATGTTCGGCCGGTTGTGTTTTTATCTTTCGTTCCCGGTTCTTCTTCTGCTGTTTTCCTACTCCTACACCAAACGTTTCACAATTCTCTGTCACCTCTACCTGGGGCTGATCGATTCTCTGGCGCCCCTGGGAACCTGGATCGCCTTGACCGGCGGATTTCAGTGGCGGCTTCTTCTCCTGTCCCTGGCGCTGATGATGTATATCGCCGGATTCGACATTCTGTACGCCTGCCAGGACATCGCTTTCGATCAGAAAGAGGGGCTTTATTCCATCCCGGTCCGGTTCGGCCCGTCAAATGCACTGCGAATCGCCAAGGGATTTCACGCGATCTCCCTGCTTTTCTTTGGTTGGCTTTTTTTCGCCTTCCACATGGGCCCGGCATATCTTGTGACGGTGGGGGTCATTGCTGTGTTGATGGCGATCGAACACCGTCTGGTCAAACCGAATGACCTGAGCCGGATCGATATTGCCTTTTTCCATATGAACAGCCTGATTTCGATAGCGCTTTTCATCGGCGTGCTGACGGATTCACTCATGAGGTAATCGCCATGTCACCTGAATCATCCCGAAAAACAGATAAGACTCGCCCGGAAATCGTGGTGGCGATCACCGGCGCCTCCGGATCCATTTACGGTATCCGGCTTCTGTCGGCATTGCTGTCCCGGCCGGCTGTGGTCCACCTCATGATCTCCAGGGCCGGAAGCCGGGTGATGACCCATGAAACCGACTGGAAAGCCGAGGACATTCCGGCATACCTGAAAGCATCGGAGCCGGGCTTCCATCCCCGGGCCGAGTTGAAACAATGGGACCCCGAGGATCTTTTCGCCCCGCCAGCCAGCGGCTCTTTCCGGCATGTCGGCATGGTCGTCTGCCCGTGTTCCATGAAAACGCTGGGGGCCGTCGCTTCGGGGCTATCGAATAACCTGATCCACCGGGCCGCGGACGTATGCCTGAAGGAAAAACGCCCCCTGCTGCTCCTCGCCCGGGAGATGCCGCTGAGCCTTATTCACCTGGAGAACATGACCCGGGCCGCCCGGGCCGGGGCCACGATTTTTCCGGCCAGTCCCGGCTTTTACCTGAAGCCTTCCACCATTGAGGAACTCATCGACTCGGTCATCTGGCGCATCCTGGACCATCTGCATCTGCCACCTGAAAACGTTAACCGCTGGGGAAACGAAACTCGTGTATAAAAACCTGCAGGATTTCATAGCCCATCTGGATCGTAACGGGGAACTTATGAGAATCCGTGAGGAGGTCTCCCCCCATCTGGAAATCAGCAAATACACCGACCGGGAGTCCAAAAAACCGGAAGGCGGCAAGGCGCTTTTCTTCGAACGGGTGAAGGACTCGGCGTTTTCGGTGGCCATCAATATTTTCGGAAGCCCGCGGCGAATCTGCATGGCCCTCGGGGTGAAGCACCTGGACGAACTCGGAGACCGGGTCCGGAAATACCTGACCTTGTCCCCCCCTGCCGGCTTCAAAGACGCCCTCGGCATGCTGCCCATGGCCCTGGAGGCATCCCGGTTTTTCCCCCGGACATACAAAGGGAAAACACCCCCCTGCCAGGAAGTGGTGTATCTGGAGGACAAGGTGGACCTTTCACGGTTGCCGGTCCTTCACTGCTGGCCCCAGGATGCGGGCCCTTTTGTGACCCTGCCGCTGGTGTTCACCCGAAGCCTTGCCACCGGGAAACGAAACGTTGGGATGTACCGACTCCAGGTGTTCGACAAAAACACCACCGGCATGCACTGGCATATCCACAAGGACGGCTCCCACTATTTCAATGAATACCGGGACGCCGGCGAACGAATGCCCGTTTCGGTGGCCATCGGCGCCGATCCGGCCACCACCTATGCTGCCACCGCTCCCCTGCCCCGGGGGGCGGACGAGATGCTGCTGGCCGGGTTCATTCGGAAAAAACCGGTGCTGATGACCCAGTGCATCACCAACGACCTCAGCGTGCCGGCCGAAGCCGAGTTCGTGCTGGAAGGCTATGTCATCCCCGGAGAGCTTCGGCGGGAGGGCCCCTTCGGAGACCATACCGGCTATTATTCCCTGGCAGACGATTATCCCGTATTTCACGTAACGGCCGTCACCCACCGGAAAACCCCCGTGTACAGCGCCACCCTGGTGGGCCCGCCGCCCATGGAGGACTGCTACCTCGCCAAGGCCACCGAGCGGCTCTTTCTGCCCATGCTTCAGATGGTCATGCCGGAGGTAATGGACTACTGGCTCCCCTGGGAAGGGGTCTTTCACAACATCGTGGTGGTTTCCCTGGACAAGGAATTTCCGGGACACGCCCAGAAACTGATCTCCGGCCTCTGGGGCCAGGGTCAGATGAGCTTCTGCAAGGTCATCACAGTGGTGGACAAGGAGGTAAGTCCGCAGGATGCAGACGCCGTCATCGACCTCCTGGTGAGCCGTCTGGACCTTGCCACCGACCTCACCCATGCCCGGGGCGTTCTGGATGTCCTGGACCACAGCTCGCCTTTTGCGAATTTCGGGGCCAAGCTGGGCATCGACCTCACCCGGAGATTCCCCGGAGAACCTCCCCGTTCCCAAGGAGCCCCCCTGCCGCCTCTAGACCCCAGTGGGGGTTTGCTCGGAAAGATCAAATCGGCGGTTCGGGAGGTGGAGGGCTGCCGCCATCTTTTCAAGGACCGGGAAAAGGGCATGACGCCCACGAACCGGTTCCTGGCCGTTTCCGTCACACGGCAGGAAAACAGGAGCGGTCGGGATATCGGCCGGGACATTATGGGAGTTTCCGACCTCTCTGCCTTCAATATCGTGATTATGTTTGACCGGGAGATCGATCTTTCAAACGGATCGCTCATGCTCTGGAAGGTTTTCAACAACGTGGACCCCGCCCGGGATATGGTCTTTTACGGTTCCCGCCTGATGATCAACGCCTGCAAAAAGGGACTCGCCGACGGGCATGAGCGGCCATGGCCGGATGAGCTGACGTTCGAATAGCCAAAGGTGGAGGAAGCGGAATGGAAGAATTTACCCGGAGAAGGTTTATGGAAGTGTTGGGACAGGGCTCAGTGGTTTTGGGGCTGGGGTTGGGGGCACAAACTGTCTGGGCGCAAGAAGAAAACACGAAAGCGGTAACGAAAACGGTAGAAACCGATTTTGCGGTAATCGGTGCCGGTCCTGCCGGGCTGTCTGCCGCCCTGCGTGCTGCGGAGTTGGGGCTGAAGGTATGCCTGTTTGAAAAGACGAATAAAACCGGAGGGACCCGAAACGGCGGCATGGGGCCTTTTGGTGCGGGCACCGATATCCAGAAAAAATACGGCATCCAGCACTGCAGCACCCAGGATGCCTTCAATTATCTCATGGACTTCAACCACTGGAAAACGGACGCCCGCCTCAGTTCCGAATACATCAACAGCACTGCTTTTACGATAAAATGGCTCGAGGATGAAGGCGTCAAATTCGGGGCCATCAGTCAAAACGGTGAAGGGGTTTTCACCATCTTCATGCATCCATTTGCACCGCACCCCGATTACAGCAAGGAAGGCAATTTTTATTCGTGCTCGCTTCTCACCGACAGAATCAAGGCCAACCGTAATATCGAAATGTTTATGGAAACACCGGCCAAAAAGCTCCTTAAAACCGGGAATGCCGTCACCGGGCTGATTGCGGAGGGCAAAAACGGCGACCGTTTTCAGGTCAATGCGAAGGCCGTGGCGATCATGACCGGCGGGTTCATGGGAAGCCCCGAGATGATTAAGAAGTACACGTCCTATACCTACCAAAAGGATCTGTTTTATACGTTCAAAATGCCCAACCTCACTGGCGACGGCATCAAAATGGCCTGGGACGCGGGCGCCGCCAGGTCGGAGATGATGATGGATGTCTACAAGGGGATGCCCATTCTCGGGGGGCCTGACGGGACCCGGATGGATTGGACCATTCTTGCCAAACCCAACTTGATGGTCAATCTCCTGGGGCAGCGTTTCATGAATGAAGCGCTGTCCGACCGGCATTTCATGGCCAACGCCATTCATCGCCAGCCGAAGGGCTCCGGCTTTTTGATGTTCGACAGCACCATCGCGGACATATACCGGAAGCAAAAGTCCGAAACGGGCATGGGACCTCTTCCCGACGGCTCCGGCCCCCCCGTCAACGATATCGACAAGATCGTGGCGGAAGCAAAAAAAATTGACTACCCCTACATTTTCTCGGCGGATTCGCTGGAGGATTTCTCCCGGCAGACAGGCATCGAGCTGAATGCGCTCAAAGCCACGATTGCCGAGTATAATTCCTTCTGTGAGGCAGGCAGTGATCCCATTTTCTACAAGGATGCCGCATCGCTTCTGCCGCTTCGGGGCCCCAAATACTACGCGGCCCAATTCTGCTGCGACAGCTTCGGTGGATTGGGTGGCATAAAAATCAATTACAAGACCGAGGTGCTCAGTGAAGCACTTTCGTCCATCCCCGGCCTTTATTCCGGCGGCTCCGATGCCAACACCATGTACGCGGACACCTACCCCCATTATCTTTCGGGGAACACCACCAGTTTCGCCTTTACCACCGGCTTGATGGCGGCAAAAAATGCGGAGG
>JBECKW010000158.1:0-24705 GCA_040235505.1 Desulfobacterales bacterium | reverse complement strand
TCAGCGATATAAGGGTGCACCGATTCATCCCTGCGAGCACTTTTTGCGGTATTGCTGCCAGTAGAGGATGATGCGTCCACTAGCCCATGTTCACGCCCTTAAAGATTTACGGCCGGGGGCGTGCCGAGTTCTTAAAAAATGTAAAAAGGTGTAACTTTCAGCAACATCGAACGACTATAACGCAGGAAATTCCAGACAGCCCAATTGTTTTATCGATCCACACATCAAATCAACTTCAGAACCATGGATCTCAAGGCAACCGGCCAGATGGCAGTCGAAATGATTTTCACGGGTAAAGTCACCGGCAAGAAAATGGAAGGTACCCGCGAGATTAAAATGTCGGCCAGCGGCGGCGGACAGGGTGGACCCCCCAGCGGTGGCCAAAGCGGTGCTGCCGGCGGACAAGGTGGACCCCCCAGCGGCGGTCAGGGTGGCCAGGGCGGAGCTCCCGGTGGTGGCGGCCAGGGCGGCAGCGCATCCAATGCCTGGACGGCCGTGCAGAAATAATTCTTTTGAGCGGATATAGATAATCGAAAGAAAACGGATAGGGCGACGGTCGGGGATCTACGGGTTCCGGGCGACGCCCTATTTTTTTGATACATGAAGAATGGTAAAAATACTTATTTTTGCATTCATATCGCAAGGGTGATAATGAATGATGATCAAATGCGATCATCTGCAAAACCGCAGGAGCTGGCACCCCGATATGAACATGACCAACGGTGATTTCGGCAAAATGACATCCATCGAAAATGGTCGAGTAAAAGTACGGATCGTTTCCGCCTGTGTGTCCCTTTTCATCGGGGCGCTTCTGATGGGTGTGAAATTTTACCTGTACAATGTGACCCGTTCCTCTGCAATTCTTTCAGATGCGCTGGAATCCATCATCAATATTGTGGCAAGCGGCTTTGCCCTTATCAGCATTCTGATCGCCTCAAAGCCACCCGACGAATCGCATCCATACGGCCATGGCAAGATCGAGTATTTTTCCGCCGGCTTCGAAGGGGCACTCATCGTGTTTGCCGCGGCGGGGATCTTTATTGCCGCCATCCCGCGTATTCTTCATCCCGGCCCCCTGATACATCTTGAGGGGGGATTGGAGATCCTGTTTGCCGTGACTCTGGTAAATCTTGCATTGGGTGTCACCCTGGTTCAGGTGGGCAAAAAGACCGAATCTTTGACACTCCTTGCGGACGGGAAACACATTTTGACCGATGTATACACATCCGGCGGCGTTTTGCTGGGGTTGCTCCTTGTCCGGCTAACGGGATGGTACCGATTGGATGGCATAATTGCCTGCCTTGTGGGTGTGAACATTCTGTTCTCGGGGTGGTCCCTGGTGCGGCAGTCCTATACGGGGTTGATGGATGCGTCGGATCCCGACCTTTTAAAGCGGATTGCGGATCTGGTGGCCGCGAACCGTCGTGAGGCATGGATCGATATTCATCAACTACGGGCCTGGCGCTCCGGGAACTTCATCCATGTAGACTTTCACCTGATCCTGCCCCGGGACCTTTCCCTTCAGGAGTCCCATAGGGAAGTCAAAACACTCGAAAAAATTATCGAGGGCCATTTTCAGGGGCGGGCCAGTGTCCTGATTCACACGGATCCGTGCGATGATCCGGACTGTCCCATCTGCCGCCAGGAAAGCTGCAATCTTCGGACCACCGACCGGACCGACGAGACCTCCTGGTCCGTTGCATCCCTGATTGAACAGGGGGCGGAAAAGAGCCGGCAGAGGAGAGGATAGAATGCTGGGAGGCTGGGATGTATTAATGCCGTTTTTTGTGGTATTCGACGAGGGACGCAGAAAAAAAAATCCTTTTTTTGCCCAAGCAAAAAAAAGTCTCGATCAGGCCTCCAGCCTTTAAGCATCCAAGCCTCCAAGCATCCTATCCTCCCAGCCGGCGGGCTGCCAGGCCGCCCAGCCGCCCGGCACCACTTATTGTTGAGATCCGGGCCGATTGTATGTTAAGCTGTTTTTCAACATGTACCGCCTATAATTCATTTGATTTGCGAATGCGGAATTCTTCCACCCGAAATGGAGTTGAGCCGTATCGATATTATCAGTAATTATAGTAAATCGGTCAGAGCTGCTGTTTCGAGTTACTCTTAAGTTAAGGAGGCGAATCATGAGTTACGAAGCTTTTCTTCAACTAGCCAAATCCCGCCGCAGTATCCGAAAATTCTTGAAGACTCCGCTTCCGGAAGGGGCGGTGGAAAAAATCATCAAGGCGGCAAGCTACGCTCCTTCGGCGAGAAATACACAACCATGGGAATTTTTAGTGGTACAGGATCCGGAAGTAAAAAAAGATATTTCCAAAAAACTGCTGGAAAACATGCCGCCCATGGTACCCAAAGGATTTGTGGATGCACCGGCATTTATTTTTCTCTTTGGCGATACCCGCGTGCGTCCCTTTATTCCGGGGCCGGAGGAGGGGGCTGACGAGCATTGGCGCTTCAATCTCTGCGCCTCCATGAGCTGCGCCTTCGACCACATGTTTCTGGCCGCTGCAAGCCTGGGGCTTGGGGCTATGTGGGTGTCGGCGGTTCGTAGCCCGAAAATCGATGCCATGCTCAAGGAAACCCTCGGGGTTCATAAGGATATGCTTATTTTCCAGATGTTGGCCGTCGGCTATTCGGATATGACGGCCCATTCAAAAAAGATGCGATCCCTTGACCGGATGGTGCATTATGACAAGGGCTCTCCAGGAGATTATCGAAGTGACGGGGAGATCGAAGAGTTTTTTAATGTTCATCCGGCCTGATGGTCCACCCGAGGTGGATCTTCGACATAGGGCATAGGGCATAGGGCATAGAGCATAGAGTACAGAGAAAAAGATCCGCGCGTTTTGCGCGGATCTTTTTTATTGGTTTATCCGGGGAGCCCCAATTCCCGGGCCCGGAGGATCCGGCGCAGGAGCTTTCCGCTGCGGGTTTTGGGAAGATTGTCAAGGAAGGCGATTTCCTGGACAATGATGTCCGATGACAGGTTGGCCTTGACAAACGCCTTGATTTCCATGCTGAGTCGAACCGACGGGGTCGGGCCCGGATTCAGTACGATAAAGGCCTTGAGATACGACATGCCCTTTCCGGGCTCCCTTCCCATGGCGATCACAGCGGCTTCCGCGACAGCGGGGTGCATGGCGAGCACATTTTCAATTTCATAGGGGCCGATTACCTGGCCGCCGCCGGATTTGATCAGGTCGTCGTTTCGGCCCTGGTGATAAATATAGCCCTCCTCATCCACAATCGCCATATCGCCGGTGAGCATCCATCCTTTTACACGGAAATAGTCCTGGTAGCGGCTTCTGTCCTCCCACATGTCGATCATCATGGCCGGCCATCCGGTTTTCACTGCAAGCTCCCCCAGGCTCAGGGGCGGCAGGGGCTTTCCGTTTTCATCCAGAACGGCGGTTTCCACCCCGGGCACCGGCTTTCCCATGGCCCCGGGCTTGATATCCACGGCCGGAAAGTTGGCGATGCAGATCATGCCGGTTTCCGTCATCCACCAGGTATCGTGGGGGGCGCGGTTCAGATGCTTCAGAACCCAGTAAAAGAGATCGGGTACCAGGGGCGCACCCACCGTCGCTATATGGCGAAGATGCGAAAGGTCGTAGCGCTTCGGAAGGTCTTCCCCGGCCTCCATCAGAGCCCGAATGGTTCTGGGGGTAGTATACCACACCACCACTTTCTGCCGTTCCAGAGTCCAGTACCAGTTTGACGGCATGAAGGGACCGCCCTGGATGACGGTGACGGCACCGCAGAGCCATGGGGCAAAAGCGCCGTAGACCGTGCCGTTCACCCATGCCGGATCCGCATCGGTCCACAGGATCGTACCTTCAGAAAGATCCAGCACTGATTGCGCCGTGGCTTTTATGCCGATCATGTCGCGGTGGACATGGACGATGCCCTTGGGCGGACCCGTAGACCCGGACGTGTAGTTCAGATACAAGGGAGTATCTTCAGGCAGCGGGCAGGGCGGGAAGTCGTCCAACATCCCGGCAGCCGATTCCGGAGCGATCAATTCATGGCAGAACCTCCCGGGAAGCGGTCCGCTCACCAGAAACAGATATTGCGGGGCGCCGGGCATATCCGCCGGTATCCGCTCCGCCAGATCGGGGTGGGTCAGAACTCCGCGGGGCCGGGCATTTGAGAGGCGCACCGCCAGTTCATCATAGCCGAGATTGGCAAATATCGGGCAGAACACGACCCCCAGCCGTGCGCAGGCCAGCATGGTGAAGTAGATCTCCGGGCAGGGTTGCAGCAGGATGAAAAAGCGGTCTCCGGTTTGAAATCCTTGCTTTTTCAAAAGATGCGCCCAGCGGCAGGAGGCCTGCTTGAGCTGACGATAGGAATAGGTTTGAACTTCTGTTCCCTTTTCGAACACGAGGGCGGGACGGTTCATTTTTTCGGGATCTTCCGCCCACCGGTCGATGGCTTCCCGGACAATGTTCGTCCCTTCCGCTGTGGAAGCGGTGAAGGAAGTTTGCACCGCTTCCCAGGAAAAGCGCTTGTAGGTTTCCGGATAGGATGTCAGGTTTGCATCCGGGTTTTCCGCCGGAATTCTGGCTTTGATCATAACGGCACCTTTTTCTTCGAAGACTGCCTGATTGAACCACAAAGACACAGAGGACACAAAGAAAAATGATACTCCCTTTTTAATCCACCCACACCTTGTAGGGTTTATGGATTGCCCTGAGCTGGGATATAAGTGCTTCGGCTTCGGGGGTGGCGTCCGGCCGGAGCGGCGGATCCGTTTCCGGTTGCAGGAGGGCGGCGAGGACTTCCCGAACCGAGTTTGTGAGCGCCCTTGGATTGTATCCCCCTTCCAGGGAAAGGAGAAGGGGCGGATTGCCGGCTTCCTGCAGCAACCGCACCAGCAGTTCCGTCAATTTCCCGAAGCCCCGGCTGGTCATACGGGAGCGGCCGATGGGGTCTTCCCGGTGGGCATCGAACCCGGCGGCCACCAGGACGAGTTCAGGCCCGAAGCGGCGGATGACCGGGGAGAGTATTTCGCTGTAGATATATAGCATGTCGCCGTCTTCAAAGGTTCTGGGGATCGGAACATTGATGGCGTAACCCGCCCCGGGCCCCTCACCGGTTTCGTCCATGGGGCCGCTGAAGGGGTAGAGAAGCATATCGTGGGAAGAAAAATAGAGCACCGATGGATCGGAGTAGAAAAGTTCCTGAATGCCGTTTCCGAAGTGAATGTCCCAGTCGACAATGAGAATCCGCCGGAGTCTGTGGGCCTCCTTTGCGTACCGGGCAGTGACGCCGAGATTGTTGAAGAAACAGAACCCCCCGGCCCGGTCCGGCAGGGCATGGTGACCCGGGGGGCGAACGAGACAGAAGCAGGCTTCGCACTTTCCGGCCATGAGTGCATCGAGAGCTCTGAGGCAGCCGCCCACGGCCAACCAGGCGGAAAGGTAGCTCTGGGCGCAGGCAGGCGTGTCGGGCGCCAGATTCGTGTGGGTCTGCTCGGCGGTTTTCAGGACCTTTTTAACATACATGGGTGTATGCACCAGCTCGAGTTCTTCCAGTGTGGCAAGTTCCGCCGGGATGTGAAGGAGCTTTCCGGGGGGATTTTCCGCCAGCATTTCGTGGATGGTTCTCAAGCGGCTGGGGTGTTCCGGATGGGTGTGACCCGGCATGTGCTCAAGGTAACGATCGTCCCGGACAATTCCCGTCAGCATGTGATTTTTTCGCCCCCCAGATGAAGCATCATTTTTCTTTCCGAGTGCAGACAGGCCTCGTCGCAGAATTGAAATCCGAATTTTCGATACAGGCGAATGGCGATAAGGTTGGCGGCATCCACCGTCAGCCAGATAACGGAGACCCCGAGTTCCCGAGCCCGTTCGAGGGCCGACCGGGTGAGCCGGGTCCCGACTCCCCGGCCCCGGTCCTGTTGATGGACAAAGACCAGATACTCGCCGTCCCGGAGTCCCAGATCCGGCAGGAGCGCCGCATGCCCGATGGTCCGATGGCCTCGAAGTGCAAGAAAATTTTCGCCGATGCAGAAGATGTGCCGCAACCAGGAGGCACAGGGTCCGGCCGTCATCGGCGGCAGACCCTGAAATCGTCCTTTGGGCTGAAATGTTTCATACATTTCCACCAGCTGGTCGATATCTTCCGCTTCGCCCTTTTTTACTTCGAAGGGGGCGTTTTGTTTGTCGAGGTAGAGCATAATAAAGAAAGTGCCTAAAGTGCGCTAAAGTGCCTAGAGTGCCTAAAGTTGATGAATTCTACCTTTTTAAAGGGGAATTATTGCCCCCCTTGAGCTTGATCCCGATAACAAGAAGCAAAACCATCCCCAAGAAGTTGTATTGCTTTATTAAATCGACAGTATACCACAACTTTAGGAACTTTAGCGCACTTTAGGCACTCTAGGCACTTGCAGTTGTGCTTTACTCCGCTTTTTATCCCACCACCTCACACCCATCGATCAGACTCTGAATCACCGCCTGATCCGCAATGGTGGAAGTGTCTCCCAGTTCGTCGGCTTTTCCGGTAACGATTTTTTTCAGGATGCGGCGCATGATTTTACCGCTCCGGGTTTTGGGCAGACCGTCGGTCCACTGGATGACGTCGATGGTGGCGATGGGGCCGATTTCGTTTCGGACCTGTTGAATCAGCTCTTTCTTCAGATTGTCCGACGGCGTAACGCCGGTGTTGAGAATGACGAAGGCATATATTCCCTGTCCCTTGATGGGGTGGGGATAGCCCACCACCGCGGCTTCCGCCACGTTTTCGTTCAGGACCAGGGCGGATTCGAGTTCGGCGGTTCCCAGGCGATGGCCCGAGACGTTCAGGACGTCATCCACCCGGCCGATGATCCAGAAATAGCCGTCCTCGTCTTTTCGGGCGCCGTCGCCGGTGAAGTACATCCCCGGCACATGGCTGAAATAGGTGTCCTTATAACGCTCGTGGTCGCCGTAAACGGTCCGGGCCATCCCGGGCCAGGGTTTGCGGATGCACAGGACTCCCTCCTCGTCCGGGTATTTTACTTCCTGGCCTGCATCGTCCAGTATGATCGGGTCTACGCCGAAGAAAGGAAAAGAGCAGGAGCCGGGCTTGATGGGGGCCACCCCGGGAAGCGGGGTGAGCATATGGCCGCCGGTTTCGGTCTGCCACCAGGTATCGATGATGGGGCAGTGGTCCCGGCCGATATAGTGATAGTACCAGCGCCAGGCTTCCGGGTTGATGGGCTCTCCTACGGTGCCCAGCAATGTGAGGGAGGAAATGTCGTGCTTTTCGACGAAAGACGGACCTTCCTTTGCCAGGGCCCGAATGGCAGTGGGAGCGGTATAGAATTTGGTGACCCGGTATTTTTCGACGATCTCCCAGAAACGACCGTAATCCGGATAGGAGGGCACCCCTTCGAACATGATACTTGTGAGCCCGTTGATCAGGGGGCCGTAGACGATGTAACTGTGTCCGGTGATCCAGCCGATGTCCGCGGTGCACCAGAAGATGTCGTCATCCTTGAGATCGAAGGAGATCCGGGTGGTCATGGCCGCGTAGAGCAAATAGCCGCCGTGGGTGTGCACCACGCCCTTGGGTTTGCCGGTGCTGCCGCTGGTGTAGAGGATGAACAGCGGGTCCTCCGCATCCATGGGTTCCGGCGGGACGTATGCGGGAATGTCCGGCGCCGATGCGGCTTCATGCCACCAGATTTCCTTTTCCCCGTCGAGCGTCAGATCAAGCCCCGTCCGTTTATGGACCAGTACGGTGTGCACCTGGGAACAGCTTTTCAGGGCGGCATCGACCGTGTTTTTCAGCGGAATTGGTTTCCCGGCCCGAAATCCACCGTCCACCGTAATGACCAGCCCGGCGTCACAGTCGTTGATTCGGTTGGCCAGGGCTTCGGCACTGAAGCCTCCGAAAACGATGCTGTGGATGGCCCCGATTCGGGCGCAGGCCAGGGCGGCCACGGCCAGTTCCACGACCATGGGCATATAGATCACGATACGGTCGCCCTTGTGAATGCCCCTGGATTTCAGGACCGCCGCCAGCCGGTTGACCTGCTGGTAAAGCTCGTTATAGGTGACGGTCTTGCTCTCCCCCGGGTTGTCGCCTTCCCAGTAATAGGCGATTTTATTTCCGATGGTCTCCAGATGACGATCGAGGCAGTTGAAGCTTGCGTTCAGCACGCCGCCGCCGAACCACTCGGTTTCGGCTTTATGAAAGTCGTATTTCAGGACGGACGTCCATTCTTTTTCCCAGGTAAGATATTTCCGGGCCGCTTCGGACCAGAATATATCCGGATGTTCGATGGATTGCTTGTGAAGTGTCTGATACTTGTCGAGGCTGTTGATTTCCGCGGTTTTCTGAAATTCGTTCAGGTGGGCGTCATACCATTTCTGGGTGTCGGTCATGCGAATATCCTCCTTAGGATTGCTGAAAGCTGTTTTGGGGATTAAAAGCACGTGTCCTCGAAGATACTATAGCGTAAGATTGTCCTTTAGCTCAACATCAAAAAATAAACGCGATTCAGTGATTGCCAAAATATGCAGGGCGATCGCATGCAGTTTGTCATGATACACGCCGTGTCACTTTCGCTATCGGTATCGGGGTCGCTATCGGAATCGATATCGAACTGGAAACGATAGCGATCCCGACAACATCACTTCGCACTTCATGAAATCGTTAAAATAACTTCATCGAGATTGCTGATAAGATGCTATCCGGGTTGCTTTTAATCCCTGTCATGTGGTAGAAAAGAATCCGACTCTTGCAGGGCTCAAGGCAACATCATGCGATTAGCGATTTGGATTTTTTTGGCGGCGGGCCGGGACGTGATGCAACTAACAACCCCGGGGGCGATTTTCATTCGGTAGTATTTCTGCTCCCCCCGGTCAATTCCTGAAGCATCAGCGTATGGACGAAAGACAACTGGAAAATGATGAGGCTATCGCAAACCTCATCGGGGCCCTTGCCGAACAATATCGAAAACAGGCGAATGATCCGTCCATGCCGGCAAACGACATGCGTTTGGAAATTGTCCGCAAGCTGATGCTGATCGCAGATTCGATTAAATGCCTCATGAAATCCAGGCAACTGAAAATTGAATCTTAGAAGCACCTGATGTTTCTTACCATAAGGAGGTGGATCAATGCTTACGCATGAACTGGTCTGGTTTGTATGCGGTGCTGTGCTGATTTTGCTGGAATTTATTGTGCCGGGGGTCATCCTCGTGTTTTTCGGTCTCGGGGCGTGGGTGACGGCGCTGACCACGTATCTGGATCTGACCACGGGCAGCTCTTCCCAACTCCTGGTGTTTGCGGCCGCTTCGGTGATTCTGCTCTTTGCCCTGAGGCGCTATATCCGGTCCCGGTTTTCGGGGTTTGTCTCCGAAAGGCAGTCGCCGGACCGGAACCTGGATGAATTCACCGGGAAAAGCGTTCTGGTGTTGGAAGACATCGCCCCCGGAAAGCCGGGCAAGGTGGAGTTCAAGGGGGCGCCCTGGCGGGCTGAATCGGAGACATCCTTCAGCGAGGGAGAAAACGGTGTGATCGAGAAGGCGGACGGTTTGACACTCATTATACGAAAATAAGGAGGCGTATCATGGATGCAGGACTGATTATTCCTTTTGGTATCGTTATTCTTGTCGCAATCACGGTTTTTAAAACCGCACGGATCGTTCCCCAGAAAATGGCGTTTATTGTCGAACGGCTCGGGAAATACGCCACCACCCTGGAAGCGGGATTTCATATCCTGGTCCCCTTTCTGGACCGGGTGGCCTATAAACACTCCCTGAAGGAAGTTGCCGTGGACGTCCCGGCCCAGACTTGCATCACGAGGGATAATATCGCGGTGGAAGTCGATGGAGTGCTCTACATGCAGGTGGTGGATGCGAAAAAGGCCAGCTACGGCATCGAAGACTACATGTTCGCCTCCTCCCAACTGGCCCAGACCACCATGCGCTCCGAGATCGGAAAGCTGGAGTTGGATAAAACTTTTGAAGAGCGGGAAGCCGTGAATGCGGCGATCATTGCTGCCGTGGACAAGGCGTCGGACCCATGGGGGGTTAAAATCACCCGATATGAGATCAAGAACATCTCTCCGCCCCAGAGCGTCACCGACGCCCTCGAAAAGCAAATGCGGGCTGAACGCGAGAAACGGGCAGCCATCGCCGAGTCCGAGGGGCAGCGGCAGGCCAAGATCAACGTGGCCGAGGGAGAGAAACAGCAAGCCATCGAACTGTCCGAGGGAGAGAAGCAGAAACGGATCAACGAGGCCGAGGGCCGTGCAAAGGAGATTGAACTCGTGGCCATCGCCACCGCCGAGGGCATTCGGAAAATCTCCGAAGCCATCAATGCTCCGGGGGGGAAGGAAGCCGTCAATCTGCGGGTGGCCGAGCAGTACATCAAGGAGTTCGGCAACCTGGCCAAGACCAACAATACCCTCATCATTCCCTCGAACCTCAGCGATCTGGCCGGCATGGTGGGGAGCGTTACGAATTTGGTGAAAGTCACCGGGAAGACAGGCAATTAAAATATATAGTTTTTCTCCAAATTAGTTAGATCAAAATTTTCAATATATTAACGTAGTGTTTAACGATGAGGGTATGTGGATATAGAGGGTTCAAGGATTCAAGGGTTCGAGGGGTCGAGGGGAAGGCAAAAGAATGGAGAAGTGGACATTCGATTACATAAGAATGCTATATATATCCTATGGTTCGCTTTATGAACTGGAGACACAGATATTGCTGGCAACGGATGCTGAAAGCTCTTATAAAATCACTGGAAAGCAAACCCTTGGCCCCTTGACCCCTTGAATCCTTGAACCCTATACCAGCTCATGAAAGCAGCCCGGCGGCGGACATGATTTCCGGAACAGTCTCTTCCTTGCCGATGGCCATGATGTGTACGCCGTCGCACATGGCATCTTCTTTGATCCGCCGGATCATCCGGCCGGCGATTTCGATGCCTTTCGAGAGAGCTTTGCCCTTGGGCGCTCCGGCCATCTCGTCGATGAGGGCCTGTGGGACACTGACGCCCGCAATGTTCTTGTTCATGAAACGGGCCATGGGGGCCGATGTGAGCAGGATGATGCCGGCCAGGATCCGAACGTCGAACTGCCGGGCATATCCCATGAAGGTTTTGAATTTATCCAGGTCATAGATGGCCTGGGTCTGGATGAACTCGGCGCCGGCCTCTATTTTTTTTTCGAATTTTACGAGTTGCGGCGCCAGTGGATCCGCCTCCGGGGTTACGATGGCCCCGGCGCAGAAGGAAAGGGGGCCGTCCAGGTCGTTTCCCCCCAGATCCTTGCCCCTTTCCAGGGTCCGGATGGCGGAAAGCAGCTGGGATGAATCCAGGTCGAAGACGCTTTTGGCCTCCTTGTGGTCCCCCAGAAGAATCGAATCCCCGGTGAGGCACAGGACATTTTGAATCCCCCGGCTGTGAGCGAACAGAAGATCGGCCTGGAGCGCCAGGCGATTCCGGTCCCGGCAGGTCATCTGCAAAATCACCTCGCCCCCCATCTCCTTGACCAGAAGCGCTCCGCCCAGGGAAGGATACCGCATGACCGAGCTTTGATGGTCGGTCACGTTCATGGCATCGACCTTGTCGCGAAGAAGTTTGATATGGTGGGTCAGCCGCTCGAGGTTCGTCCCCTTGGGGGGCGCCACCTCACTGGTGACGATGAATTTACTCGATTCCAGAGCCTGTTTGAATGTTGATGGCATAGGCTTCTCCTGTTAGATACAGTGAGCAGTGAACCGTGAGCAGTGAACAGAAAAGACATAAAACAGAGAACGGGAATAAATGTTAAAAAGCAAAATTCGCCTTTTCGTTCCTCATCCCAGTCCCGCCAATTTTGTGGGATCCGTCGCCTCTCGGTCTGTTCACCGTTCACTTTTCACTGCTCACTTGATGGTAATCTTCCCCGGCTTCGGTTCCCCCTGATGATTCCGGGGCGGGTGGTATCTTTTCATGACATCCAGCTGCTCCAGTTCCTCCAGGCGGTTGTAGATGAGGGTCCAGACGCAGTCTTTTTCCACATCGATTTCACATTTGCCGTGGTTGGTGCCGCCGCAGGGGCCGTTCACCAGGCCTTTGTGGCAACTGGTGACCGGGCAGATGCCGCCGGTTTCTCCGATGATGCAGGTGCCGCACTGGGTGCAGATTTCGTCGAAGCGGCCGGGGCCGGTTTCCTTTCCGATAAAAAGGGTGTCCAGGGCGGGAACCACGCATTTTTTGAGCTGCCGTGCAATGGACTGGACGCCGAAGGCGCAGGTCATGATGAGCAGTGCGTCGGCCTGGTCGATCCGGGAAGAGAAATCCGTCAGGAATTCCCGGGTCAGGTTGTCGCAAGCCACGGGGACCACCGTATCGCCGGTGACCAGCTTTCCCTTTTCGGTGAGGGCCTGCTTCATGGCCGTGACCTCCGGTGCTCCCCCGGTATGGGTCAGGGTGACACAGGTGCCGCAACCGATGATAAATATTCTTCCGAAGTCCAAAAGGAGACGCTCCAGATGCTCCGGGGACTTTGCCTGGGTGATGGATCTGATCATGATTGCGAAATCTCCTTTTCAAGATCGCACCGAAGACATCGCCCGGCTTCCCGGTGGGCCTGCTCCTCGGAAAGCCCCTTTTCCACTTCCCGGAAGTCCCGGGTGCGGCTTTCGGGGGACTCCATACCGGAAAGTTCCCTGGGTTTGTCTTCGGTTGTCTGTTGATCGAGCGCCAGTCCGGCGCCGGATTTCAGCGGGGTCTTTTCATCCAGGATGCTGATTCGATCCGTATCGCCCCGAAGGTAGCTGTCGATGGCGAGGGCGGCCCTTCTGCCGGAGGCGATGGCCTTGATCACCGTGCTGGGACCGGTGATGAAGTCGCCCCCGGAAAAGACCCCCGGCACATTGGTGGCGAGCCGGTTCGGGTCCACCTCCAGGCTGCCCCAGAGGGATCTTTCAATCCGGCTGTCTTCGGACAGGAAGGAAACGTCCGGGGCCTGGCCGATGGCGATAATGACCGTCTCGGCATCCACGGTCTGGAGGGTGCTTTCATCGATGCTCAGGTGGGAACGGCCATCCTGTTCCCAGACGGTTTTGCTTTGGGCGAAGGTCATGCCGGTCACAGCCCCGTTTTTCCCGTGGATCTGTTTGGGCGCCCACATGGGGTGAATCACCACCCCCTCTTCCAGGGCCTCCTCGATGTCCTGGGCCCATGCCGGCATCTCCCGGACGGTTCTTCGGTAGAAGATCTGAACGTCCGAGGCTCCCACCCGAAGCGCGGTCCGGGCCGCGTCAAACGCCACGTTTCCGCCGCCCACCACCAGGGCCTTTCCGGAGAGCTTCCGGGCGGTGCCGGTTCTTGCTTCGGTGAGAAACCGGAGACCGTTGTAAAGTCCCTCGAAGTTTTCTTCCTCCCCCGGGATTCGAAGGCGGATGCTGGACTGGGCGCCGGCGGCGATGAAAACGGCGGAAAAGCCCTCCTTCATCAGGTCGTTGATGGTGTGCTTGGCGTCAATGGGCGAGTTGTAGTGGACGGCGACCCCGCAGTTCTGAATATAGCGGACTTCCTCTTCAATGACTTCCCGGGGAAGCCGGAACTCCGGAATGGCAATGCCCAGCATCCCGCCCGCCACGGGCTGTGATTCGAACACCTCCACCCGGTAGCCGGCCTTGGCAAGGTAGTATCCGCAGCTCAAGCCCGCCGGTCCCGCCCCCACCACCGCCACCTGCTGGGAGCGCGTGACCGGGAAGGGATCCCGCTCGGGCCCGATATTTTTAAAATACCAGTCCGACGCCCAGCGTTTGAGAAGACGAATGGCCACCGGCGCATCGAGTTCCCCCCGACGGCACTTGGTTTCGCAGGGATGCACGCAGATGCGGCCGCAGACGGCGGGAAACGGGTTTCGCTCCCGGATGATTTCCACCGCATCGGCGTACCTTCCTTCGGCAACGGCGGCCACGTAATTCGGCACATCGATGCCCGCCGGACAGGCGTGCTGGCAGGCGGAAATCACCATGGCCTCGCAGGCGGCCCCGGCGCAGCGGTGCTCGAGGATGTGGTCTTCATACTCCTTGGCGAAATACTTCAGGGTGGAGAGGGCGGGTTTCGGGCAGGTCTGTCCGAGTCCGCAAAGGGAGGCCTCCATGACCGTTTCTCCGATGCTCCGGATGGTGTCGATGTCTTCGATCCGGCCATGGCCGCCGGTGATACGGGTAAGCACTTCGAGAAGCTGTTTGGTGCCCAGGCGGCAGGGGGCACACTTGCCGCAGGATTCGGATTGGGTGAAGCTCAGGAAAAACCGGGCGATTTCCACCATGCAGTTGTTTTCGTCCATGACCACCATGCCCCCGGAGCCCATGATGGCGCCGATGCGCTGGAGGGTGTCGTAGTCGATGGGCATATTCAGATACTGGGCCGGGACGCAGCCGCCGGAGGGCCCGCCCATCTGGACGGCCTTGAAGGCTCGGCCCTTGGGAATCCCGCCGCCAATATCGAAGACCACTTCCCGGATGGAGACACCGATGGGGACTTCCACCAGGCCGGTATTGTTCACCTTACCGGTGAGGGAGAAGATTTTCGTCCCTTTGCTGGTTTCCGTTCCCAGTTCTCCGTACCATTCGGCGCCGTGGTTTACGATCAGCGGCACGTTGGCCCAGGTCTCCACGTTGTTGATATTGGTGGGGCAACCGTCCAGGCCCGACTCGGCCGGAAACGGCGGCCTGGCACGGGGCATGCCGCGTTTTCCTTCCACCGAGGCCATGAGGGCGGTCTCCTCTCCGCAGACAAAGGCGCCGGCGCCCTTGGTGAGGGAAAGATCGAAGTGAAAGCCGCTGCCGAGAATATTTTCACCCAGCAGCCCCAGCTCCCGCATCTGGGACATGGCGATGTTCAGGTGCTCCACGGCCAGGGGGTATTCTTCCCGGACATAGATGACGCCGTAGCGGGCGCCGATGGCATAGGCCCCCAGGAGCATTCCCTCGAGAACGGCGTGCGGATCTCCTTCCAGCACCGCCCGGTCCATGAAGGCCCCGGGATCGCCTTCATCGGCGTTACAGATGATATACTTCGGCCGGCCTTTCGCCTGGCGTGTGAATTTCCACTTGATGCCCGTGGGAAAGCCCGCTCCGCCCCGGCCCCTGAGCCCGGCTGCGGTGACTTCTTCGATCACCTCTTCGGGCCGCATTCGTTCCAGCGCCTTGGCCAGTGCCCGATAGCCGCCGGCGGCGATATAATCCTCGATCCGCGTGGGATCGATCCGACCACAATTGGCCAGCACCCGCCGGACCTGCTTCCCGAAGAAGGGAATGTCTTTTTCATAGCTGATTTTCTTCCCGGTTTCGGGATCTTCAAAAAGAAGCCTCCGGACCGGTTCGCCGTTTTCGATGGTTTTATCAATGATTTCAGGAACATCTTCAGGTGTTACCTGGTTGTAAAAGAAATTCTCCGGCTCCACTACCATCACCGGCCCTTTTTCGCAGAACCCCCGACATCCGGTCCTTTTGATTTCAACCTTTCCCCCAAGGCCCTTTTCCGCCAGTTTTTTCTGAAGTGCATCGATAATTTTCAGCGACCCTCCGGCCCGGCACCCGGTGGTGCAGCAAATCTTCACCGCCTGACTGCCGGTCTCCCGGCCGCTCAGAATACTCTGCCGAAACGCCTCCAGATGGGAAGGGGATTCGATTCTTTTTGTGCCAGGCATTCGATATTCCTTTTTTTGCCTTTGTCTTTCTTTGACTTCAGCCTTCGAATTTTTCGTTTTTGCTTTCTTCTCCAAGTTTTCCCCCATACTCAGTCAGCGTACTGCTCACCTTGGGCGGCGAAAGTTTCCCGAAGTAGGTCTTGTTCACCATCATGGTAGGCGCCAGGGCGCAGGCGCCGAGGCAGGCCGCAGTTTCGAGGGTGAAGCGGTAATCGGGGGTGGTTTCGCCCTCTTTTATCTTAAGTTCTTTTTTCATGAGCGACAGGATGCTGCCACTTCCCTTCACGTGACAGGCGGTTCCCCGGCAGACCCGGATCACATATTTTCCCTTCGGGGTCAGGGAGAAACCCGCGTAGAAGGTGACGACCCCCTGAACCTGGGAGGGGAAAAGACCCATGGCTTCGGCAATGGGGTCAATGGCCGCCGGCGGGATATATCCGAAATGCTCCTGAATCTCCTGCAGCAGGGGGATGAGGCCCCATTTCTTTCCCCTGTACGATTCGATGATTTCGTCTATTTTCTTCCAGTCGATTTCAGGTGGTTTCATGCATGGCCTCTTTTTCGATTTGTATCGGGCAGGTGTTCCATCCGGTCCGAAGGTCCTCCAGGCGGATCAGAGCCGGGGCGTCTTCTGCGGGGAGGAATATCCGTCCCCGGCCGATCCGGGCGGAAACGGCGGCGGTTTTTTTCAAGGAGCCGACAGACGAACGGATGAGGACCTCGTCCCCGTCTTTCAGTCCGGCCGAAGCCGCATCTTCGGGAGAAAGTACTGCTGTTTTCGTAAAATTGATTTCGGCCATGCGGGGGGAAGTGCCGGTGCGGGTGCCGCTTCCCGCATGGGTGCGCCGGGAGCCGAAGATCGCCGTCAGAAAGCCGTCCGGTACTTTCGCGGTCTCGCAGGCAACTACCGGTGAGAAGGCAATCATCCCGCGGCCGCTTTCCGCTGCTTGTGCTTCCGGTTCAGGTATAAGCCAGCCTTGGCCTGCCGCCGGCAGACCGGCATACATGGGAACCAGGCGCCTGATTTCCCGGCGTATATGCTCGAGATCCCCGTACGGGTCCCCGCCCAGCTTCGTCCACAGGAGATCGAGGATTTCCCAGTCCGGTTTGGCATGCCCGGGGGGCGGGACCACCGGCGAAAAGGCCTGCAATCTGCCTTCCAGATTCGTGAATGTGCCTGCCTTTTCACTGAACGCCGCGCCGGCCAGCACCACATCCGCCAGGCGCACGGTGTCCCCGTCGAGAATGTCCTGCACCACGAGAAAGTCGAGTTTCTCAAGCGCGCTTCGGACCCGGCTCGATTCGGGAAGCGCCTGAAGCGGATTTTCCCCCATAATGACCATGGCTTTCAGCTGGCCCTTTTCCGCCGCCTCGATCATGCGGAGCATACCCAGGCCCGGATCCGGGGAAAGCGAGGTCTGCCACGATTTTTCCCACATCTTTCGGGTACCGTCTTCGTTCAATTTGTCCAACCCGGGAAGCAGACCCGGAACCGTGCCCATGTGAAGGGCCCCCGTCAGGTTATTTTCTCCGGCAAGCAGATAGATGCCGGAGGCTTCGATATCGAGCCCGGCGGTCAGGAGCAGCAGGTTGATCAATGCGTCCAGGGCATGAGCGGCCTGGCGTTGCCGCAAAAAGCCGCCCCCCAGCACAAAGGATATTTTCTTTCCCTTGAGAAGCGCGGCGGCGGCTGAGAGCGCTTTCTTTTCGAGCCCGGCGCTGCGGCATGTTTCATCGAGGTCCAGAGCTGTCAACTGGTAGCGGAAAATGCTGAGCCCCTCGGTATACCGGTCGAGGAACCGCCGGTCATATCCGTTTGCTTCCAGGAGAAGTGCGGAAAGGCCGTTGAGCAAGGCTAAATCCCCATCCGGTGTCACGGGAAGCCACAGGGAAGAAAAGGAGGCGATCTCCGTTCTGCGGGGGTCGACCACCACCAGCGGTGTCCCGTTTTTCGCCGCCCGTTTGATGTGGTAGCCCGCCACCGGTGTACTGTGGGTCGGATCGGCTCCCAGCACCAGAATGGCTTCGGCGGCTTGGAGGCTGGCCAGGGAGTTTTTCCGCCATTTGCCCCGGGTTTTTTTATCAAATTCGGCCAGGAGCATCTGACCCGAGAGACGTCCGCCGTTATCGATGTTGTTGGTCCGGATGAGTGCCCGTGCTATCTTCTGGAAAAGATAGTTCTCTTCGTTGGTGCACCGGGAAGATCCGAGAAACCCGATGCTCTGGGGACCGTGGGTCGATTTGATCCTGAGAAGTCCCGCTGCCGCCGCATCGACGGCCTCTGTCCAGGACATCGGAATCAGCGCGGGATTTCCATTGTCCCCCGGTGTTCGAAGCAGGGGGGACAGCAGACGGGTATCTGCGTTCAGGAAGTCGTGGGCGAAATGTCCCCGCACGCAGAGGGTGGCACCGTTCACGCTCCCTTCTTCCCGGGAAGGATTGACCTCCACCACCTTGTTTGCCGAAGCGCCCAGGGTGAGGCGGCATCCCACCGGGCAAAAGCCGCAGGTACTGTCGGCTTCCCACTCGGGAGTTCCCACGAACCGGGCATGCCGAATCCCCAGGGCCCCCGTTGGACAGATGGAGACGCAGGTTCCACAGAAGGTGCAGTTTGATTCTTTCAGGTCCGTGTGGTGAACCGTGGCGGGCCGGACACCGAAGCCCCGGTGGGCAAAATCGATGGCGCCCACCACCACCAGTTCGTGGTCCGCCCGGATGCATTTTCCGCACAGGATGCATTTACTGAGGTCCCGGGTGATAAAAGGATTTGCCTGCTCGTAAGGCTTGAAGTTCGGCAAGGGGTACAGTTCGGTTTCCCCTACGCCGAGGGCGGCGGCTACGGCCCTCAACTCGCACCGGTTCCCTTTGCCGCAGACCACACAGGATTCCGGGTGCTCCGCGATCATGAGCCGGACGATGTTGCGGCGATGGTTTACAACCCTCGGACTTTGGGTTTGAACCGACTGCCCCGGCGCTGCGGGCGTAACGCAGGCGGCCATGAGCCGTCCTGTTTTATCATCCTCCACCAGGCAGAGCCTACAGGCTCCCGCCGGTTTCAGCGCCGGGTGGTGGCAGAGCCTGGGAATCCGGATTCCGTTTCGGTCCGCCGCCTCGAGAATGCTCAGCCCCGAAGGGGCCGTGATGGTTTTCCCGTCGATGGAAAGAACAATAGTTTCCACGAAACAAATCCTTTTCCGCTTACTTTTTCTTGCACACCACTTCGTGCTCGCAGTTTACCCCCAAGTCGGGGTGTCCTTCGTGGTTCACTCAGATGCTTTTTTATGATCACCACGAAGAGCACGAAGAAAAGAAAAACCTAAATTTTGAAGCCATGCACTTATTTTCTGACTTCTGCCCTCCGGCCTATGATTTCTGCCCTCTGACCTCTGTTTTTCATCCCAGCTTCGCCGCATCCAGATAATGCCGCAACTTTTCTTCCCCCCCAATGGTGATGATGTGAACTCCCCGGCAAAGATCCTTCAGTCCGGAGACAAGATCTGAGAAGATTTCGATGCTGGCCTTGAGTTTGTCCGGGGCCCGGGACATTTTATGAATCACCCATTCGGGGATCAGGCCCGATTTCAGGTGGCGGTTCAGAAAACGCGCCATTCCGGCGGATCTCAGGATCATGACCTCCGCGATCACCGGGACACCGAAGGTGTCGACCCGTTTCATGAACCGGGAAAATCCGTCGAGATCGAAGACAGGCGTGGTCAGAAAGAATCCGGCCCCGATTTTTGTCATCTCTTCCATCTCTTTAAGCTCCAGGTCCGGGACCTGTTTTCCCCAGATCGATTCCACACCGGAGCCGACAAAAAAATCCGTCGGCGGCAAGGAAGCGTCCTCCCCCACGCTCCGGCCGGTTCGAATATGTTCGAGAACCGACTGCAGCTTTCCCGCATCGACATGGAAGAACATCATCTCCTGAAGGCTGTCTCCTGTGATTCGGTAGTCTTCGGTAAAAACGAGAAGATTTTCGATGCCGGCCTCGTTGGCCTCTATAAGGTCCGATTGAAGCTCCGGACGGCTTTTATGGCGAGTGGCGGTCTGGTAGATCGGCTCGATGTGGTTGTCCTTGAGGAGCCGGCAGGCCTTCACAGTATCTCCGACCATGCCCTCCAGTTCGACCTTGCTCAGAGAAACGCCGTCCACCCGGCCCCGCAGGGGGCCCAGGGTGTGAACGAAATTCTCGGGCGTTTCCTCCAGGGGGGTCTGAACTTCGGAGGTGACGACGAACCTTTTTCGGTTCAGGGCTTCTCTCAGTGTCATGGGCACTCCTTTTGAGGAGCGGCGTTGCAGATCCGGATCAGCGCAGTTCGAACATTCGGGCGACTTCTTCTTTCAGCTGGGAGAGGGGAAGGGGTTTCGAAAAACAGGCGTCAGCGCCATACTCCTTCATTTTCTTGAATTTTTCTTCGTCCAGATACGCACTCAGGACAATGATTTTCATGTCCTTCGTCTCCGGGTCCTCTTTTATTCTTTTACAGACTTCATAGCCCTTGATATCCGGCATCATGATATCGAGGATCATCAGGTGGGGGGAGAAATGCTTGACCTGAAGCCCCGCCTCGAATCCGTCCGCGGCCGAGATGACTTCGTAATCGAATTCGTCTTCCTCCAGGGCCTGGACGATGGTTTCCACGATGATCGGGTCGTCATCCACCACCAGAATCTTGATCCGTTCATCTTCCCGATCGATTTCCGGAATGGGAATGCCCTGCTTTTGCATGAAATTTTCAAGATCCGCGCGGTTAATCCGGCGATGCCCGCCGACGGTTTTATACGCTTTGATGTGGCCTGATTCGATCCAGTTGATGATGGTTCTGCTCGATACCCTGCAATATTGGCTGGCCTTAAATACGGTGAGGACTTCTTCCATGGCGCCCGCTCCTTTGTTAGGGGAGGCTTAAAGCATGTGTTTTAGTTATTTCAATTATTACAGATGTTATAGTTATATTGTCAAGCATTTTTTTCAATGATTTGGCATGCGCAACTTAATCATCTGAAATAACGGCGTTTAATTCGTGTTCAATTTTTTCAGGATTTGTTGATTTTTCAAATTTCAGCGCAAGTGGCGATTTCAGAACGGATATGGTTGTCACGTAGAATGGTGAAATGGCAAGCGTCCCTTTGTCGGGACTTTAAAATTTCTGACAAAGGATTCAACGCCATATATAACTATTTGTTTATATACAACATTTCTGACGCATTATTGACAATATCCGGGCAGGCGTTTATAATTTAAAAAAAGATCCCACGTATCCTTCCTCCGGACCCGGAGCCTGACCCTGAAATTCTTCACACTTGAAACTGCTTCTCCGCTTTTAAAATTTACTTTTTATTTTATGGTGCAATTTTTTTCGATTCGCAAGGAATTGGCATTATGGATATTAAAAAAATATTATGGCCGACGGATTTTTCGAGCAGTGCGAAGAAAGCCTTGGACCAGGTGATTTCCATGTCCGGAAAGTACCAGGCGGAAGTTCATGTGCTGTATGTGATCGAGGACCTTGCCCATCACTCAGACTGGTACGGGGCCTTTGAGAAAGATCATATACGGAAAGTCTCGGAATATTCGATGAAAATTGCCGAGGGAAAACTCAATCAGATTTGCGAAAAATACCTGGATGGATGCCCCCTGTATGTCCGGCATGTGGCCATGGGGGATCCTGCGGGGGAAATACTGAAGCTGATAGCGTCCGAAAAGATGGATCTTGTGGTCATGGCCACCCGGGGGGCCAATGGGCAGTTTCCCTTTGGGAGCGTTACAGAAAAAATCGTTCGAAATTCAGTCGTACCCGTGGTGACCGTTCCCGTTGGGGACGCCTGATTGCGGAGTGACTGAACGCTGTCGTCCCCGTCGGATAAGGAAGGAGGAGATAACGATGCAACAAGAATTGTTTAAATTTATCGATAAATACATTCCCAAACATTTGGAAACGAGGTTGCACCTGGGGCGTCGTGCCGCTGTCGACAGACGGTTGATGGATGACCGGCGAATGGTATTTGATAAGAATTTTCTATACAGCCCCAGTGAACGAAGAAACTTCGAGGAAAACCGGCGGAAAGAGGACGAACGCCGGCAGCAATGGTCCAGAATGAGCCTGTGGCGAAGCCGGCATGTGTGAAAGGCGGATAGGAAAGCTGCAGGGAAGAAAAAAGGGATACCCATATCCTAAGCTCATAAAAAGAGGGGCATATCATGCAGACATATTACGAAAAATTTTTGGATAAAATGGTTCCCCAGAGAATGGAGAAGGGTTGCCACCTGGGAAGGCGATGCGGAGAAGATCGCAGGCTTATGGAAGATCGGCGCATCTTGACTGATGAGAATTATCTCAACAGTCAAACCGATCGAAGACAGTCGGAAAACGGCCGACGAAGCCTGATTGAACGCCGGCAGCGATGGTTTCGCATGAGCCAATGGCGAAGCCGGCATATATAGCCGATATGGGGTAGCAATCTGATCCGTCAGAGCCGGAGGCTATAGGCGATGGGCGATGGGCGATAGGCTATGACCACATCAGAAGATGTACGTTTTTCATGCATGTTGCCGTGGAAAGTTTTAATCTGAAAAAAGGTGTTACGGTTTCCGGGAGATGTTGTCGCCTAATTCCCGCATCTGCGCTCTTCCGTCCTTTCGTTTTCTCCGTCCCCGTCCTTCGTAGTTCGGCGATTTCTCGGAAGCGACACCGTAAAGGTCGACCCTTCTCCGGGTTTGCTTTTTACCTGAATATCCCCCCCGTGTTCTTTGATGAATCCGTAGCAGACGGAAAGTCCGAGACCCACACCCTTGACGCTTCCCTTGGTCGTAAAGAAGCTGTCGAAAATTTTGGATTGAAGGTCCTCCGGAATCCCGATGCCCGTATCGGTCACATCGATGTGGATGAAATCGTCTGCAAATCCGGTGACGACCGAGAAGGTCCCGCCATCGGGCATGGCGTCGACGGAATTTGAAATCAGATTGATGAATACCTGGCGCAGCTGGTTTTTGGAGGCGCAGATTTCAGGCAGCCCCTCGCCGAAGGAGCGAACGATCTGTATATTATTCTCCCGAAGCTGCTTTTCATGAAGGAGCAGGATTTCATCCAGGAGCGTATTGATGTCCACCGCCTGTTTCTCTTCCTGGTCCGGTTTCGAAAAAGAGAGCATTTTCCGAAGAAGACTGCTGAGTCGGACCGTCTCGGAAAGAGCCATGTCGAGGATTTTCCGGCGGCGATTTTCGGGGGGGACTTCGGTTTTCAGAAGCTCCAGGGTGTTCATGATGCCGTAGAGGGGGTTGTTGAGTTCGTGGGCAATCTGGGAGGTCAGCCGGCCCATGGCGGCGAGTTTTTCGGCCTGAAGAAGTTGGGACTGGGTTCGGCGAAGAGCCCGTTCCATGGCGAGGCGTTCTTCCAGATCCACAAAAGAACCCACCGTGGCGATTTCATTTCCCTTACCGTCATAGACCACGGCAGCCGACAGGTTTCCCTCGGCCACGGATCCGTCCTTTCTCACAAACACCATGGGGTAGGCCTTGAGCCTCCCGGTTCCTCCGCATTCGCCGCTCCTGAGCATTTTCATGATCTTATAGGCAAGGCCTTCCGGGTAAACTTTCCGGATGTTCATCTTGCCGATGACATCCCGGGTCTGGTAGCCGAAGGTTTCCTCGGCAGCCTGGTTCCAGATGATGATGTTGCCCTTCATGTCGGCGGCCACGATGGCGTTGGGGGAGCTGTGGATAATATTGTTGATGAAATCGTAGGCCTCTTTGAGTTCCCGCTCCATCAGTTTCCGGTGGGTGATATCCACGTTGAGTCCTTCGTAGCCGACGATGTTCCCGTGCCGATCGTAGCGGGTATGGCCTGTGAGAAGGGAGGAGATAACGGTGCCGTCCTTCCGGCGGAATTCGACTTCATAGTCGGTGACCCGGCCGCTTTTCTCGATCATTTTCTGAAACGTGTGTCGATCTTCGGGTCGAAGGTAGAGATCCTTTGCGATGTCGATTTTCAGGAACTCCTCCTTGTCTTCATATCCGAGCATATCGAGGAGCGCCTGGTTGGCGTTTAAAAATTTTCCGTCCTTGCTGCTGATAAACGCGCCGCAGGCGACATTTTCGAACAATCGGCGGTAATCCTCCTGGGAGCTTTTCAGCTTCTCCTCCATGAGCTTTCGCTGGGTTTGATCGACCATAATGCCTTCGTAACCCATGACGTCTCCATCTGCATTCCGGCGAACATGGCTGGTAAGAAGAACGCTGGCGGGGCTGCCGTCCTTTCGTTTAAAATCCACCTGATAATTGATCACGCGGCCCTCGGCCTCGATCATTTCCTGAAATTTCTTCCGGTCATCCGGGCGAAGGTAGAGATCCTTTGCAATGTCGATCTTTAAAAACTCTTCTTTGCTTTCGTATCCCAGCATATCGAGAAGCGCCTGGTTGGCATTGACGAATTTTCCCTCTTTGCTGCTGATATAAACGCCGCAGCCCACCCGTTCAAACAGGTTCTGGTATTCTTCTTCGGAGGCTTTGAGCCGCTGTTCGCTGTCCTTTCGGATAGAGATATCCCGGCAGATGCTTAGCATGGAAAGGGACCCGGAAGGACTTTTAAGGGGGAGATCGATGACATCGTAGATTTTTTGAGAAGTCGGGAAACGGACTTCCCGATGGAAGGTTTTTCCTTGGAAAACTTCTGCGGCATGGCACCAAGGACAGACCCGGTCCAGATGGTGAATTGTCTGGTAGCAGTGTTTTCCCGTACCCTCGCCAAACTCCCGAACCATGGCGGGGTTCATGAATTCCAGGAGATAATCCGGGCTTACGACATAGACGGCGTCCTGGGTGGCTTCGATAATGGCGGAAGCGATATGGACCCTTCGTTCCATTTTTTCCTCCATGACCCCGGAATGCGGCGTTGCGGGTCTCTGCCGGTCGGGATGATTCGTTTCCGAAAGCTTGGATGGATGCCCCCGGGGTTTGAAATGATTCTACTGAATTCAATTTAAGCATGTCAAGCCGAGCGGGCTGAGCGGAGCGGATTTACAGTGCAATCCCATGGAGGACGTGAC
>JBECKW010000120.1:0-3604 GCA_040235505.1 Desulfobacterales bacterium | reverse complement strand
GATCCTCGAAGCAGTGGCGAATGCGCTTCGAATGGCTCTTCGCACATCCTCGGCCACTTCGCAGTCTCCGATCATATAAAACTCATCGCCCGTCTCTTCAAACGTCAGGGCCAGGTCTGCCTGATGCGTCATGCCGACCGCCACGACCACACTGCCGGCTTTGACGGATTGCTGCTTGCCGTCTGCATCGATATAGGTCACTCCGGATTTGGTTATTCCGTTACACCGGGCCTTTACGATTGGATGGAAGTTGGGCAGCTGCTCCCAATAGTGCTCGAACGCCGAATAGTAATGGACACGCGCATTATCCCGGGCGATTATGTCCGAAGGTTCCAGAACGGTTACCCGATGTCCTTGCTCCGCCAGGTGTACGCCGGTTTCCGTTCCGACGGTTCCGCCGCCGATGATCACCACATCCTTTGCAAGGGTATCTTCCTTCCCGTAAACATCGGGGGCAAACATAACGTTTTTGCCGTCAATGCCGGGAAGGTCGGGGACCACCGGCTGCCCCCCGATGGCCACGATGACGGCGTCGTATCCTTCTTTCTTGATCATGGCGGGAGTCGCGTTGGTATTCAGGCGGACCGTAACATTCGACTTACCGATCTGGTGTACGAGGTAATTTTTAAAATCTCTATGCGGCCATTTGAAGGTAACGTTTTCGACTTTTTTGAAAATGCCGCCCAGGCTGCCGGTTTTTTCATATAAGGTAACCGTATGGCCCCTCTTTGCCGCGGTCATCGCAGCCTCCATGCCGGCCGGCCCGCCACCGATCACCGCCACCTTCTTTTTATCCAGGGGGGGGGAGATCATCTTGTCAATTTTATGATCCAGGCCATAGATGGGATTCACCTTGCAGGTGCTGTTCCAGGCGGTGTCCAGAAAACCGTTGCCGTGGCAGGCGTTGCACCGGAGGCAGGGCACCACATCATCATCTCTGCCCTCGAAGGCCAGACGTCCGAGTTCGGGGGTGGTGATAAAGGCCCGGCTCATGCCGCATGTATCCGTTTTGCCTGAGGCAAGGGCCTCCTCGGCAAGATCCAGATCCGTGAAGCCGCCGTCACAGGACAGGGTAATGGTCACGCCCTTTTTTTTGTACGCCTCCGTTATATCGATAAACGGTGTGCGTTCCAACATAAAACCGGTGGGAGCGGAATCCCTTTCTCCGGGGTCTCCTTTGATATTCAGCAGATCCATGTGCCCGGTAAACAGCTTCGCAAATTCCGCGCCGTCATCCACGGTGTAACCGCCCTCAGGCTCATGGCCGCTCATGGACGTCATGATAAAGAAGTCCTCGCCGCATCTTTTCTTGACGGCGTCGGCAATTTCAATGGCGAAACGGGCCCGGTTCTCCAGGCTGCCGCCGTATTTATCTTTTCTTCGGTTGGTCAGCGGAGACAGCATTCTTGCCGGCAGCGGCGCGCGGTAAGCGCTGTGAAGAAAGATGCCGTCAAATCCGCACTCTTTGGACAAAGCGCATTCGAGCGAAACGTCTTCGATGATTTTCTGAAGCATCTCCTCGGTGATTTCTTTTTTAGGGTGAGCGGGCGGGGGGCCTTGTATGATGAAGCCGAAATCCCCCAGGTTGTCGGTGCCGAAGAAAACCTCTGTGGGGTTTCCGGGACTGACGTCGTACCCGGCGGGTGCATCGATCTTCGGTTTCCAGAGACACAGGGAGTCATAGAAATGGACCGCCTCCGTCAGTTGGGAGAGCTTGTTCTGGGCGCCGGCATTGGCCAGGTCCCACCACGGAAAATGGCCGACATCCGTGCCGTGGTCCGGGTTGATCATGTTGGGTGCTTTCGCCCGGATTTCGAGAACATCTTCGTCGTTTTCAGGGCGAACACCGATGGGCTGCGACAAGACGACCAGTGAAGCGCCAGCCCTTGCTTTATTGCCGTAATAATAGATAATTGCGTCATTGGGACAGGATTCCGGCCCAACGAGAAAGTGGGGCGAGCTGGGAGTGCCGATCATCCGGTTTTTCAAAACGTGATTGCCGATTTTAATCGGTGTCAAAAGGTGTTGATACTTTTTGGACTTGGTTGTTTTCCCCGGCGTGCCGACATATTCGGGGAGCGGCTCAGGTTCTCCCTTATGGAAGGAATACGGATCTTGTGCACCGATGACTTCCGCCCTCAATTGTTTGGGGGCCAGATAACCGCCCACGAGTGCCGCGCCGGCCACCTTCATAAGTGCGCGACGGCTGATGCTGCCTTTACGTTCGTTGTCCTGCTCGCTCATTCTCTTCCTCCTTTAACTCGGGTTAAGATCATCGCGATAGTTCAGCTCCATGGAGATAACTTTTAAAAAGGCCGAACTGTTCGTTTTTTAATCCTGCTGGTTGTGTTTAATTCACGTCGTCCGGCTTCCCGGAGTATTCGGCGTAGATTTCAGGCAGAAATTTAGATAGCTGTTGGGCCTCGACCGTGCAATGAATCATGACCTTTTTCAGGTACTCGTTGCAGAGCATGCTCGCCGGGGTGGTTTCGTCGAAAAACAGCTCGCCGTCCTTTACGCCATAACCGATCCATTCCCTGGTGATTTTTTCTATGCCGCCCAACGGGCTGCGGCGGGTAAGCGTCAGGCATAGATGGGTGCCGGGAAGACGTTTATGATCCGGATCCAGGGTATGGAAGGACTCCCACGCGGCGTCGACCCATGCACCGACAGCCTTGAGTCCCTTTTCTTTCTCATCCGTCAGCCCATATTCCTTCAAATTGATGGGATGGCGGATGGTATACACTTTTTCTTCGCCCTGCCCCATGTCAAGGGATTCCACGGACCAGATGCCGTCCTGCTTATCATTGCCATTGACGTAACCGTGGCCGATATGATCAGGCGGGCACCAGATTTTATATTTGATGTTGTCCAATCCGGTGGGGCCGACCGGCTGGCTTTGGGGAGGAACGTTCAGCCAGTGGAACCACCAGCCCATCATTTTGGGCTCGCAACTGGTCGGAATTACGCTGTACATGGCGATATATCCGGAGCCGTCCTCCATCATGCAGTAACCGTATTCGATGGGATTGTATTCGACGGGCTTGAGCAGGTCCAGCCAGTTCTCAGCCTTGATCGCCAGCTTCGGATCCATAGGACCTGCGTCAAGAATCTGCTGCTGCAAAGGGGCAGGGGATTGCAGCGGCAGGTCGTAATATTTCGCCATTGAAAGCTTCTCTTCTCCTGGAAGAAGTTCCGGTTTGTTGGTGTAAATCATTTTCTATCTCCTTTGGGGTTTTCACTTCAAGGCCACCGGCATCGGCCCTGTTTTTTCTATCCTTTGGCCTCAGATCTCAATATATACAAAGTGCCGACGGAGAAACCGCCGGGAATACTTTGCCGGTAAAGGTCAAAAGGCCATCTTCTCCGATTTCAAACGTCGTTACATCGCCGCTGAGATTGTTTCCACACAACAGGAAACGCCCATCCGGTGACAGGCACATGCCGCGGGGCATCTTTCCGGCGCAGTCGATATTTTGCTTGAGGGTCAGCGTACCGTCCCCGGCAACCGAAAGCGCAACGATAAGATTGTCGCCGCCCTCGAGGGTGCAGTAAAGCGTTTTTCCGTTCGGGTGCATCAGGATATCCTGTGCGCCCATGGGCC
>JBECKW010000068.1:0-2710 GCA_040235505.1 Desulfobacterales bacterium | reverse complement strand
CGGAAGAAGTTATCTCCCGCTTTCTCTGTCACAGCCTTGGTAAACGCCGCACCCGAACCGTTCAATTCAATCACATTGTCGGAGGAAGTCTCACTGATTTTTTCCATAACGTCCTTGCTGCAAGCTGGTTTTGCCGAATTCCTTGGGATGCTATCGCCGGTTTTAAAACATATTCCTATTCCCGTGTATACCACTTTGTGGTATTGTTGATCAACAAAAATTTTTTAAGGGTGTGCAGATGGGAACCGTTTCGAAACATGAACACCTCGGGGACGAAGATACGGTTGCCGTCATCGGGGGAGGACCGGCCGGAAGTTTTTTTTCGATTCTGGCGCTCATGGAAGCGCGGAAGAGAGGTGCGCGTCTGAACGTCGTGCTGTTCGACGGGAAGAATTTCCTTCATGAAGGGCCCCGAGGTTGCAACATGTGCGCCGGTGTTATATCCAGGGACCTTCTGGAAGAGTTTGAACGGCTTGGGCTGCAGATTCCCCGGGACAGGGTTCAGCGGCGGATCGACAGATATGTCTTTCACACCATTAACGGCAGCCATGGCGTTTCCGCGCCCCCGGAAAAGGGCGCACTGCCGGTTGTTTTTCGGGGAAACGGCCCGCGCTTTTCAGGGGGGGTTGGCAGGATCAGCTTCGATGACTACCTGCTTGACCAGGCCGTCCAAAACGGCGTCACCGTCGTTCCCTCTTTCGTTCAGGACATCAACCTTCCCGGGCCGTCCATGGAGCGACCTATTGTCCGCTGGTCCGGAGGGAGCCTGTCCGCCGATCTGCTGGTCGTGGCCTCGGGGGTTTCGACGCAATTCGCCAGAAAATTGGAATTCCGGGGAATCGGCTACCGGCCGCCACGATGCGTCCGAGCCTTTCAGGCGGAACTGGATCTGGGGGAACATAATCTGGAAAAACATTTCGGCAACAGTATCCACGTATTTTCAATCGGGCTGAAAGACATCCGGTTTGCCGCCATCATTCCCAAGAGCCGGTTTGCCACGGTCAGTCTTGTGGGAGACAGGAACCTGGACAAACGCCACCTCATTTCCTTCCTCTCGTCTCCGATCGTAACCAGCCTGCTTCCGGCCGGATGGCGTCTCCCTGAACGTTTTTGCTTCTGCCGGCCGTCGCTTCCGATCAGCGGCGGGAAGGGCTTTTTCGGCGATCGTCTTCTCATTATCGGGGATGCCGCCATGAGCCGTCATTACAAAAACGGCATCGAGTCGGCGTTCCGGACCGCTCGGATTGCGGCGACCGCGATTTTCAAGGAGGGTCTGTCCGCCAAAGCCCTGAGGCGAACCTATGCCGTCCCTGTGATAAAGCGGTTCCGGGCGGAGAACCTGTACGCCCGAATTCTCTTCGCGCTCAATGATTATGTATCCCCCCGGCGGTTCTGGGTTAACGCCCATTTATATTATGTGCTGCGCAGACCGGAATGCCGGACGGCCCGGTCGATCTTTTTTCTGACCTGGAACCTTTTTACGGGGCAGGCCTCTTACCGCAGGATTCTTCGAACCGCCCTGAGTCCTCTTTTTTTATTCGGGATGATCCTCGGAATCCTGCGACGAAAAAAGGCTGATGATCGCGAAAAATCACCCCAGCCTTGATTTATAGTCCTCGTATGAAAACTTGCGAACAAGACGCACATCATTGGAATCGGGGTCCCAGGCGGCGATTCCCGGATGTTTCATGCCGTTGAACATGGTGGTCTTGACCATGGTATAATGGGCCATATCCATGAAAAGAAGCCGGTCTCCGACGGCCAGGGGCCGGTCGAAGGAGTAATCGCCGATCACATCCCCGGCCAGGCAGGAAGGCCCTGCCAGCCGATAGGTGTGGGCTTTTTCTCCCGGAAGGCCGCCTCCTGCGATTTCCGGACGGTAAGGCATCTCCAGCACATCGGGCATGTGGCAGGTGGCCGAGACATCGAGGATGGCGATATTCATTTCATTCCGGAGGATATCCTGCACCGAGGCCAGCAGCACCCCCGCATTCAGGGCCACCGCCTCGCCCGGCTCCAGATATACCGAAACATCGTAATCCGCCCGAAACTTAGACACCAGGCGGCAGAGAAGATCCCGGTCATAATCTGCCCGTGTGATATGGTGCCCTCCACCGAAATTCACCCATTCAAGTCCCGGCAGCAGATCTCCGAAACGCCGCGCCACCGTTTCCAGCGTCCGTTCCAGGGCATCGGCGTTCTGTTCGCACAGCACGTGGAAGTGAAGCCCCGATATACCGGAAAGATCCTGCCCCTCGAACTCTTCCCGGCGAATGCCCAGCCGGGACTTCGGCGCGCACGGATCGTAGAGCGCCACATCGGCTTCCGAATGCTCCGGATTGATCCGAAGCCCGAAGCTACGCTCACCGGCTTTTTGATCCAACATCGGTTTGAATCGCCGCCACTGGGAGAAGGAGTTGAAAATCACATGATCGCTCAGCCCAAGAATATCTCCGAATTCTTCTTCCGTGTAGGCGGGAGAAAAGGTATGAACTTCTTTTCCGAATTCCTCCCGTCCCAGCCGGGCCTCATAGAGGCCGCTGGCACAGGTACCGTCCAGGAATCGGCGGATACGCCCGAACTGATCGAACATGGCAAAAGCTTTAAGCGCCAGCAGCACTTTAGCGCCGCACCGACTCCGGACTTCGGCCAATACTTCCAGGTTTCGGGTCAGCGCCCCCTCGTCGACAACGAAGCAGGGGCTGGGAAC
>JBECKW010000067.1:0-5802 GCA_040235505.1 Desulfobacterales bacterium | reverse complement strand
GGCTGGGGGCGAAGGACTGGCACAGGGTGCAGGAGTAATAGGTCTCCACATCCTCGTCGGTCATCTTTTCGACTCGCTCGTCGCGCTTCTTGTACTCGGCGCGTGCCCTCTTGGTCATCTTGTCCACATCGGCCTTTTTGGTAAACAGGGTCACCTGGACCTTGTCCACAATCTTCTGGAAGTCCTGATGGAATTTGGCATGGAGCACAACGCCGATATGCTTCAGGGAGAAGTTCTTTTCCATGGCCGCCTTGCTGATACGGACCCAGGAGATATCCCGCTGCCCGATATGCATGATGCCCTGGATGTAGTTGACCAGGTGATGGATCTGACGTTCGAGGATCGGCTCGAAGTCGGTCTGGAACTCACGGCCGGCAATCTGCACGTAGATGCACATATTGAAAGTATCGCCTTCTTTGAGTTCCGTTACGTCCGGACCGTCCAGAACGACCTTTCCGTCCTCGATCTCGTTCATTTCGGCCATTTTCACCAGCTCGGTGCACTGGGTCTTGGAACCGCACTGGGCATAAAGATCCTTGCCCCTGACACGCTCGCCCTCGTAGGCCGGACCGAACGCCAGCGGAATGTCGATCTCGGAAACGGTGACCTTGAGTCCGCGAACCTCGACGGACTTCTGGCACATCTCTTCGTGGGGCACGTTGGCCACCACGTGTTCGTAGGTACAGACGCCCGTGGGAAGAATCTCGGGAATATCGGTGTCGGCCAGGGTCGGAAATCCCCAGTTGACGCAACCGGCCGCCGCCACACCCCACTCGGTTCCGATGTCGCCGAGGGCGTTGACGAAGGCAAAGATGCGGTCCTTGTTATACAGAAGCATTTTCTTGTAATCCCCGGGTTTAACGCCGCCGAAGGCCATGGCTGCGCGGTTGGCAAATCCCAGAGCGAAGATGGCCGAGGAAATGTCCGGACCGAAGGGAACGATACGGGTGTTCCACCCGATCTGCACGCCTGCCTTGAGGAGCTGCTGGGCCACGGTGGTGCCGTTGTGGTTGGCGGCCAGGAAGATATAGAGACTCTTCTTCTGGTAGTCTTCCACGATCATCTTGGCAATCTCGGGGTTGGGCGCGGCCCCCACGATGGCGGCAAAGCCGGGTGCCGATCCGTCCACGAATTCCACGCCGCGTTTCCGGAACACGGTGTCGTCGGCGGCGCCGAGCCAGATCTTTCCGGCATCTTCGTCGATATCTTCCGAATGCAGGTAAAAGTCCGGTTCGTTGAGATACCGGAGGGTTTCCTTGATTTCATAGGCGAACAGGGCCGCCATACCGGCGTCCAGGAGGGGTCCCAGGTACGGCAGGTGGTTCGCCCCTTTAATGTGCGGCGGCAGGAGCTTGCGCGCAAACTCGAGCGGTTTCTTTATATCTTCAAGGGTCTCCACCTTCATTCCGAGCAGGGAATAAATAACCGGCAGATAGTAAGCGGTGTTGGGGAAGCCGACCTTGGTGGACGCGTCAAAAGTATCCAGTGCCTTCTGATACTCTCCTTCCACTTGGGAAACAACCTTATAGCCACCCTGTATGGCTGCAAATGCTACTAATTTAGACATATCATTCCTCCTTCATTGAGGATTTAATCTTGTTCGTTATCGCAAAGATTTGAATGTTGATTAAATCAAGCCACCCGTTTGTGGATGCGGTCGAGTTCATACAGCATCAGATCCAGGTCGGATTTTTCTTCTTCCGGCTCGGAAGCCGCTTTTTCCATGGCCGCTTTCATTGCGGCACGCTGGTCAGCACGCACTTTGGTGATTTTACCCCGAATGGCCGCTTCTTCCGCCTCGATCTTCGCTTTGGCTTCAGCGGCTGCTTTGGCGTCGGCTTCGGCTTTGGCCTTGGCTTCCGCCTCGGCCTTGGCTGCCGCTTCCGCTTCCGCTTTGGCCTTTGCATCGGCTTCGGCCTTGACCCGCGCTTCGGCGTCGATCTTCGCCTTGGCTTCCGCTTCCAGTTTGGCCTTGGCTGCAGCTTCCGCATCTACGGCCGGAGCTGCCGGAGCCGCAGGTGCGGCCGCGGGGGCCGGAGCGGGTTTTTCTTCCTTGGCGGGTGCGACTTTGGGTGCAGCAGCCGCTTTCGGAGCTTCGGCTTTCTTGGCAGGCGCCGCTTTCTTGGCAGGCGCCGGTGCCGCTTTCTTTTCTTCCGCGATGGTCAGATCCGGGGCCGGAGCCAACTTTTCGAGGTCCACTTTCGCTTCAGGCAGAAGTTTTTTGATGCCTGCCACATCGCCCAGTGAGCCGCCGTCGGAAATGGCGTCGATATAGGCCCGAACCATCCGGACCGCCTCGGGATGCCGCATGATGAGGATGTCGGAACCTGCCATGAGGTAGGCCACAGCCGCCACGGACTCCATGAGGATGCCGCGCCTTTCGGGATCCCCCAGGGTGGGAGCTTCTTCGGAGGTTTGTTTGGCCTCTTTGCACTTCCACACCTCGTTGGCGATGTTGTTGATGATCGGAAGCTGGAGCTTGTCGTCGCCCTGAGTCAGGGCCGCCATCCGGAGCCGCTCCATCACCGAGAAGCAGTACTCCAGGCCGTAGCCCAGACCGCCTGTGGTGGGGTCGACAATCACCCGGTCCAGGGGAAGTCCGAGGTTTTCCAGAAGAATGTTGATCTGTTTGGCAAGGTTGACGTCGATGGGAGATGAGGAAATCAGCGTATGCCCGAATCCCATGGCGCTGGCCCCGATGCCTTTGTGGTTCTTGTCTTCCACGGGGCCCAGAATCAGCTTTTCGCCTTCAAAGGACTCGGAAATCTTTTTCAGAACCTCCTCGTCCTTCTGAACATTTGTCGTGCCCCAGATAACGACGGGGACCTTGACGGCGCCGAGTACCTTCTTCACCGTGGCCACGGCGTCGTCCGCCGAGGCATTCTCCCCGTTCGGGTCCGTGCTCTTGAGCTGGAGCACCACCATGTCCGCTCCATACTCCTCCACACATTTTTTCGCCCAGGCGGCCGGATCCCCCAGCACCTTTTTAAAGGGGCCCTGGGCCGCTTCGGGCCAGTCTTCCGGCTGCATGTCCCATACTTCCATGGCGATTTTCGGTTTGTTGGGCATGTCCCCTTCGAACGAATAGAACGGATAGCAAGTCTCGCCTCCAACCGTAACGGCCGCATCACCTTTCCCAATGGTTATCTGCTTTATGCCGCCAGCGTAGGATTCCTTAAAGATTTCGAAGCCCAATGTTACCTCCTTTGGATTGTAATTCCTTATTACAGTTAATGATCGAACATCTTTATCGGTCCAAAATAAAAAAAGGGGTCCGCAACCCGTCCCCCTATATATCCGCTATCGTCTCTTCAACCGCGACGCACGACACAGAGCATAGCCCGCAGGAAAGGCGTCCTGTGCCGCTCTCTGTCAGACGTCCGTATGGATTATCACTATAGTTTGGTGCTGCCTGCATTACGATGCCGAGCCCCTCGTTCCAAAGTTATAATGACGATGTTTTAATCGGTAAAGCTGGAAAATCCCGAAACAATTTTCCTATCGAATGGCATTGCCTTTGTCAATAGGTCAGACTAAACAAAATGCAAAATTTGAAAAATGTTTGCCCGGATTTTTCGGGAAGCATCAAAGTTGACAAATTTGTAAGGAGTCTGAATGAACCACAAAGGCACAAAGGACACAAAGAAAAACAATTTTATGTAAGCAGTTCCTTTGTACCCTTTGTGTCTTTGGGTTCATTGCAGTTTTTATTAAAGCCGATTACTGAGGCAGCTGGCTTACCTTCCTCCGGGCTTCCATCCGGGCCTTGAGCTTCGGGAAGAGGTTGATATCCGTGTGCGGCAGGAACAGGGCCGCGATGTAGTGATCCATGTAGGACTGAGTCTCGGACAGCTCGAAGTTGGTCATCTTTTCCCGCACCTCCACCACGTCCCTTCGAATTCGGTTGGTGAGGCTGCTCATCTTCGCCCCCATCAGGGAGCCGTTCCCGATGAAGGTCACTTTCTCCGGATCGATTTCGGGAAGCAGTCCGATGGTCATGGCCTTTTCCAGGTCCACAAAACTGCCGAAACCGCCGGCCAGAATAATATGGTCGATATTCTCCATACCGAGGCCCACATCCTCCAGAAGCGTCTGGCATCCGCTGAACATGGCGCCCTTTGCGCGGATCAGGTTGTCGATGTCCGGCTCCGTGAGCACGACGTCCCGGTCGATCTGGCTCTCCGAGGCCCAGGCCAGCACATATTCCCAGATGCCGTCCTTCTCCCGGATGCGGGGAGTATTCAGATCCCGGTTGAACTTGCCCCGGTTGTCGATCACGCCCATTTCAAAAAGTGTCGCCACGATGGTGATGAGGCCCGAGCCGCAGATCCCCTTGGGGCGCACCCCGCCAATGGTGATGTTCATGGGCTCCAGGGTCAGGGGATCGATGGAGAAATCCTCGATGGCCCCCTTGGTGGCCCGCATGCCGAGCTTGATGCCGCCGCCTTCGAAGGCCGGACCGGCGGAGCAGGCGGCGCATACCAGCCAGTCCTTGTTGCCGACAACGATTTCGGCATTGGTGCCGATATCCATATATAAGGTTATTCTGTCGGAAAGATACATGCCGGATCCCATGACTCCCGCCACGATATCGCCACCCACATAGCTGGAAATCTGGGGGTAGACCAGGGCCGTGACATGATGCCCCAGATTCATCCCGAGCCGGAAAGCCATCATGGGCGGATAGGAACTGGCCGTGGGGACATAGGGCGAACGGCGAATCGTGCGCGTATCCACGCCCAGCATCAGTTGGGTCATGGTGGTGTTGCCTGCCAGGGTGATGGTGGAAATCTCATCCAGATCCACCCCCGAGTCTTTCCCGATCTTTTCGATGACTTTGTTGATGGTGGAAAGCACCGCCCCGTTCAGCACATCCAGGCCGTCTCCCTTTTCCGCGAACACCATCCGGCTGATGACATCTTCTCCGTAGCTGATCTGGCTGTTGAAATCCCCATACTCCGCCAGGGCTTCTCCGGAGACGAGATCCACTACCTGTCCGAAGACGGTGGTGGTGCCGATGTCCATGGCAATGGCGTAGTTCCGGGAGGTGGTGTCTCCCGGCTGGATATTGATGATACGGGATTTTCCGACTTCCCGTACCGGCCGAAGGAGCGTCACCGTCACTTTGAAATCAGACTCTCGACACACCGGCCCGATCTTCCGGATGACCGACAGGTCCACCTCGAGCCGATGCTCGTCATGCTGGGTTCTCAAAAAGTTCACGAGCCGAGTGACATCCGACTGGTTGTCCGCGTGCGACGGCGGGGGCAGTTCGAGATATTTCTTTTCCACCGGCGGTACGAAAAGGCCCCGCTCTTTGAGTTCATTGAAATTCATCTGACGAATCCGGGCCGTTCTCCGGGGGGTGCTCTGCATGTTGAGCACGCTGGCGTCCACTTCGGATTCGATGGGTATTCGGACCGTCACATCTCCACGGACGATGCTCCGACAGGCCAGACGATATCCTTTGGCGATATCCTCCTTCGAGAGCTTTTCGCTGATCCCGCCTTCGACGGCACCGCTCTCGACAACCACCCGGCACTTACCGCAAACGCCCTCCCCGCCGCAGGAGGCGTTCACATGAACCCCGGCCTCCATGGCGGCCCGGATCAGATTTTCACCATCGGCGACAGCTATTTCTTTGTTATGCGGCAGAAAAACTACCTTGTGGGTACTCATCCTCAGCTCCTTTTCCTCATATACGTGCGCAACGCCAGGCACACGGGAAATTCGATATGGATCACTTGAAACCAATCAAAACATCAAGTTTTCAACATAAGAAATTCCCTTTATGGAATCAAG
>JBECKW010000335.1:0-12224 GCA_040235505.1 Desulfobacterales bacterium | reverse complement strand
CTTTCCGCATGATAGTCCGGCAGCGAGCCGACCAGTTCGACGCCATGGGCCGGGTAGACGTCCATGAAATGCCGGTACCCGGGGTCGAGCATGACCAGGAGGTTGCTGCGTACGATCAGGCGTTTGTTCAGGGCGGCGAGTTTTCCGATGAACCACTCGAGGTCCGGGTGCATTTCCGGTGTGCCGCCCGTAATGTCAATAGTGGTAACTTCTTCACAAGCCGCCGCCCGGATGCAAAGTTCCATGGTTTCCCGGCTCATTACCTCCGTGCGCTGGGGACCTGCCTCCACATGGCAGTGTTTGCACATCAGGTTGCAGCGTCGGGTGATATTGAGCTGCAGAATATCGATGCCGGCGGCTTTTAAAGGAAATGCCCCGCAATCGTTCAGGCGTTCGATAAACGGATCCGTTGGTTTGATTTGAGTGGCTCCCGGCATAAATCACATTTCCTTTTTCCGGATGATTTTGCGCATCTGGGTGGCATGGGCCAGGGTATCCCCGGCCACCATGGCGGCGCCCACATGGACCGCTTCCATCATTTCGTCATTGCTGACGCCGAGTGAAAGACACTTGTTGGTATAGGCATCGATACAATAGGGGCAATGCCGGACGGTGGCCACCGTCAAGGCGATGAGAGCTTTCTCCCGTTCGGTGAGTTTTCCGGCACCCGTGGCGGCGGCATAATATTCGAAAAACTTCTTTCCGGCTTCCGGGGCGTGTTCGCCGATATTGGCGAAATCTTCCAGGTCGCGGCAGTCGTAATACGTTTCGGTCATGGAGCGGCTCCTTCTGAAAATCGGTTTTGGGGAATCGGTCCGGTCTTTCAGCCGGTTAATCCGGCAGCGAGGCATTTGCTCTTACAGGCTACCAGAATCATTGCCGATCGTAAACAGAGAACCCCGCCTGGGTCAGGCTGATTTATTTGCGCTTTGCATGAAAGGTATTCATTTGGTATTTATTTGTGGTTGACCTCGGTAACTGCGGCCGAGCAGAATATCGGGGAAAATGTTGTTCCGGGTTTCAGACCAATACATGCGGGAGGATTCATGAACTGTGTGAAGATGCTGTTGATGATTTTTGTGATGGGGGTGGGGATTACGGCGATGGCGGCGGGGCCGCCCGCGGGCAGTCCTTCCGGAGAGCGGTCGGCCAATCCGTTCCAGGACAGGCTGGACAATTTTTCGGTGAAGGACAAGAGCGATCCACCGGCCAAACATGGCGTGGAATTCGTGGGCAGCAGCATGCTGGAAGGCTGGAGCGACGTGACGGCGCAGATGGCACCCTTCCTCGCTTTCAACCGGGCGATCGGCGGATCCAAGACCGCGGATATTCTTTCGCATCTGGATCAATTGGTTCTTCAGTACGAGCCGAGGGTGGTGGTTCTTTACAGCGGCATCAATGATGTGAGCGAGGGAATTTCTTCGGAGACGGCGGCGGAAAACATTCAGAAAATTATTGAAGGCATCCTGTCCGGACTCCCCGGAACCCGGGTCATTTATATCGCCATTCTCAATACGTCGAATCGGTCTGATTCATCCGGGCCGATCAAGGATGCCAATTCGCGGGTCAGGACATTTGCGGAAAAGAATCCGCGCGTGACTTATCTGGATATCAGCGGCGCACTGGTGGATGGGGAAGGAAACACGCGCTCGAAATTTCTGACCGATGACCATTCGCACTACAACACCGCTGCCTACGAGGCCATGGCACGGGTGGTCAAACCGGTGTTGGAAGATGTTTGGTTGCAGTGAAACATTTTGAAACAGGCTCTGATAACATGAATGGTTTCGGGTATGAACGTAATCAAAACAACCCCAGATGAAAATTGCAATTGCACTGCCCCGGCGGGACCTTCCTGCTGCGGCAATGCTTCCGTGGAAATTCTCTCTCCGGACTGCCATGCAGCCTCCGAGGCTCCCGATGTGTCGTGCTGCGGACCGCCCGCCGGCCCTCCCAGCAGTCCCCATGAACGGCCGGGGTTCAAGCTATGCAGGTATGTGGAAGCGCTTATCGATACACCGGCCGGACCGGTACCGCGAATCAAAACGATCCTGAATGCCGGTGACCGCCTGGGCACCCTGGGGGTTCGCCTCGGTATCGGGCGAAACGATTACAAGGTCGCCCCGGGGCTGTATGCGGCGGGCTTCCCGGACAGCGCTTCCCCGGTGGTGGTCACCGCCAATTACAAGCTGAGTTTCGATCATCTCAGGTCGCAACTGGCGGGAACAGGCGCATGGATCCTGGTGCTCGATACCCGGGGCATCAATGTCTGGTGCGCCGCCGGCAAGGGGACGTTCGGTACGGATGAAATCATCCGGCGGGTGAAAAGCGCCCGGATTTCCGACGTGGTGACCCATCGCCGCCTGATCCTTCCCCAATTGGGTGCGGTGGGCGTTTCAGCCCATAAGGTCCGGAAAGGGTGCGGCTTTGAAGTGGTGTGGGGACCGATTCGGGCCAGGGATCTCAAGGCTTTTTTAAGGGCCGACGGGAAAATAGATGAATCCATGCGGCGCGTCACTTTTTCATTCGGCGAACGGCTGGTGCTGATCCCGGTGGAGCTTTCCCTGCTTCGCAAATATCTCCTGTGGGCCCTGGTCGCCATGTTCGTTCTTTCCGGCATCGGCCGGCATGTGTTTTCCTTTTCGGCCGCGTGGCACAGGGGACTTCTGTCCGTGGGGGCTTGCCTTTCGGGCATCCTGGCGGGGTGCGTCCTGGTACCGGCGTTTCTTCCCTGGATCCCCGGCAGGGCGTTCAGTCTCAAGGGCGCCCAGGCGGGGCTTGTCATGGGCATCGTCATGGTGGCGTTGACCGCCGCCGGTCCGTATCTTTCATTCTGGCCGGGAATTTCGCTGGTGCTGGTTGCCGTGGCCCTCGGTTCGTTCCTGGCCATGAATTTTACGGGATCCACCCCGTTCACCTCCCCCTCCGGGGTGGAAAAGGAAATGCGGCGCGCCATCCCGCTGCAACTGGCCGCCACGCTTCTGGCGGTCGGGATCTGGATCGGCAGTGGATTTTAATGTCCATCCGGAAACGGCCCGGATGGACAGCTGATAGCTGATAGTCGGCAAGGAGTAAAACTCATGAAAACCATGCGGTATCTTGAAAATGTCGCCACCCTGGTCCTGGACTCCGAAACATGTGTCGGGTGCGGTATGTGCACGCAGGTATGTCCCCACGGGGTCCTGGCGATGGAGGGGGCCAAGGTCCGGATCGTGGATCTCGACGGTTGTATGGAGTGCGGCGCCTGCGCCGGGAACTGCCCGGTGGATGCGCTCAGCCTGACACCGGGGGTGGGCTGCGCAAGCTACATCATCCAGATCTGGCTGAAGGGAAAAGAAAAGGCTTCCTGCGGCGGGCCGGGATGCTGCTGATGTATTTCTGATTTATGTAGAAAAGTTGTTTTATATGGGAGAAAAAGAAAATCTCAAAACAGTCCGGGCTCGTTCTGCCTTCGAAACAGGTCAAAAGCATCGTTGGCATTTTCGAACTCAAGGGAATGTCGCGGGCAGCCGTTCCGGGAGCAGATATTGATAATGCCCCCCTGCTGGAGGGACATGCTGAAAAGGGGCGCGCCGCATTCGCACATCCGGTGAACCGGAAAGGGCGTGGCGCAATTGGGGCAGCGGCCTTCTATCACGGAGCCCTCCACATTTTTGACACCGCTGAATTCCTTCCGGTAACTGCCGTAAATCTGACTGAGAAAAATGTCTCCGGTCGTATCAAGGACCCTGGCTGAAATCCGCACGGCGTCCAGACCGTCAATCTTACGCTCCGGGGTCATCAGTGATTTGCGGCAATTGGGACAGGCCAACTGAAGGGTAAGCTTATCTGTCATGGGTCGCCTCCCGCACGGCCTACCAGCCGGACATGATGTCCCGTCCTAGGTGTGCCGCAACGTAATCCTGAAAACTATGAAAGCGGTGTCCGACAACGGTCACCATGTAAGACATGAACAAATATCCCATATGGGGGTCTGTCTGGAAAAGCGCCAGGAGGTTCTCCTTTTTCATGCGGATGACCTTGCATTCGGGGCTCGCGCAATAGGCGGACAGGCGCATTTTGAATGGCTCCACAAAACAGGACCATCCAATGGCCTGGGCGGAGGAATCATGGTGAGTGGCCTCTATGGAGGAAACAGTATGCTCGCTGGAGGTTTTACGGCCCGGCATTTCGAAGCGCAGGTCGATTTTCCCGCTTACCACGAACCACAGGTGGGTGGCCGCGTCCCCTTCGGCAAACAGCTGATTGCCGCGTTTAAAATCGATTTCGCTGCAGCATGTCCTGACGGCTTCAAGCTGGCGCCCGTCCATTTCCTTGAATGCGTCAATCCGGTCAAGCAAATCACGACTGATCATGGCGACCTCCTTTGAGACAGGTCTCGACAGGAATTAATCGGGGGAGTCACTCGTTATTATAAGTTTACGTGAGGAGGATGATTTCAGTCAAGAAATTATCGTTCCGCTGAAATTGATCTGCTTGGAAAAATTGTGAATTTCACATGAATATGCTTAGATTCGCTTTTGCTTGCATAGATGCATCTTCGACGGTATGAAAGCATTTTCAGGAACCGGAACCTTGCAAGGATAACGCACCATGATCCGACGTGCCTATGGAATTATTGTCGCCTGCTTTTTTACGGTCGCCGTGGCGTACGGCATTCGCTATGCCTATGGCATGCTGCTGCCGGAGATGCTGCCGGCCCTGGGAATCTCGAAAGCGGAAGCCGGCGTCATTTTCGCCGTCTACTTCTTCGCCTACACACTTTTCGCCCCGGTCCTGGGGACCCTTTCGGATCTTTTCAACTACAGGCTCATCATACCGGTCTTTACCGCCGTGCTGTCTGCCGGTGCGTTTCTGATGGCCTTTGCGGGCGGGGTATGGCAGGCGTGTCTTTTTTTCTCCCTGGCAGGGTTGGGGCATGCCGCCTGCTGGGCGCCGGTGGCCGGTCTGGTGTCGAAATGGGTGCCCGATGACAAGCGCGGTACGGCGCTTTCCTTTGTCACCATGGGCGTGGCCCTGGGGATTTACGTGGTGGGGATGCTGATTCCGGTCGTTGTGGCCGCTCTCAACTGGCAGGCCGGCTGGAAGGCCATGGGGCTTGTCGGATTTGCGGTGGCCGTCCTGGATTGGGTGCTGGTGCGAAATCCGGAGAGCTCGAATCGCCCCCGGTTTTCAGCCCGGGAACATGCCGTACGCGTCGGGCTGACCTATAAAAGACTTTTTCGGAGCCCGGTATTCTGGACCATCGGGATCGCCTATCTGCTGGTGGGCTTCAACGTGCTGGTACCGTTTACGTTTCTCCCCATCTATGCCAGGGAGTCCCTGAACCTGGCCTATGCCACCTCGACGCGTTTTGTCGCCGTCATCGCGCTTGCGGGCATCGTGGGACAGCTTACCCTGGGGACCCTCTCGGACAAGGTGGGAAGGGTCCGGGTGATGATTCTGTGCAGTATCATCATGGGGGTGGGATGCCTGGGAATGCTCTTGTCGAATTCGGCGTGGAGACTTTATTTCGCGGTCATCTTTTACGGCCTGGGATACGGCGCGGTCTGGCCCGTATATGCTGCTGCGGCCTCCGACTTTTTCCCCAAGAGCGAAACCGGCTCCGTGGTGGGGCTCTGGACGATGCTTCTGGGGATCGGGTCCATCGTCAGTCCGGTGATTTGCGGGTGGAGTGTCGACAAAACCGGGGGCTACTCCTGGGCGTTTATGATGGGTATGTCCAGCGGTCTTCTCTCGGTGCTGATTCTGACGCGGGTCTCGTTATCCGGGGGGGAAAACAGTGTGAGTGCCTAGAGTTTCTAGAGTGCCTGAAGTGCCTTGAGTTATGGTATCCTGCCTTTTTTATTTCAGCTTTTCCAGATCGTCATAGTACGTTCGTGTCGGAATCATGGTTGTCGTTTCGATGTATCCCCTCTGTTGCCAACGCATCCATTTTTTTAAAATTTTTTTGCCTCCCAGCCTCCCAGCATCCGGCTCCGCCGGGTCACTGCGGTTTTTTGCTTCGGTACAGCCCCAGTTTTCGCATCCGGTGGCGCAGGGTGCTGGGATTGATTCCCAGGAGCGCCGCCGCGCCCCCAGGGCCGTGAACCTTGCCTTTGGCGGTTTTCAGTGCGTCACGGATATGGCGGGCGTTCATGTAATCCAGGGTGGGGAAAACCCTTTCATCGATGTCCTCGCTGGATTGCCTGAAATCCGTCGGTGTCCAGACAATGTCGTTGAAGGTGAGCGGACCCCTTCGGTTTAATATCAGCGCCCGCTCGACAACATTTTCGAGTTCCCGAACGTTTCCCGGCCAGTGATAGGCATACAGGGCGTCGACGGCGCCGGGGGAGACCTTCGGCGGCTCGTGAATCTGCAGTTCCCGGGCCTTTTTGGTGATGAAGTGATGCACCAGTCCGGGGATGTCCTCTTTTCGCTCCCTGAGCGGCGGGATGAGGATGGGAAAGACATTCAGCCGGTATTGAAGATCGGCCCGGAACAATTTTTTCTTCACCATTTCTTCGAGATTCTGGTGGGTGGCTGCGATGATGCGGATGTCCACATCGATTTCATCCCCGCCCCCCACACGAACGATTTTTTTCTCCTGAAGCACCCGAAGCATCCGGACCTGGGCCTGGTGCGGCAACTCCGCCACTTCGTCCAGAAAAATGGTGCCGCCGCCGGCGCGTTCGAAGCACCCCCGTTTCCGGGCGACGGCCCCGGTGAAGGCACCCTTCTCGTGTCCGAAAAGCTCGCTGTCGATCAGGGTTTCGGGAATGGCCCCGCAGTTCACCTTGATAAACGGGCCGTTTTTCCGCCTGGAGAGCTTGTGGACGGCGTTGGCGATGATTTCCTTGCCCACGCCGGTTTCTCCCACGAGAAGAACGGGGCTGTCCAGGGGGGCCACATCCCGGACCATCTTCACGGCGTTTTTCAGGCCGAATTTTTCGCCGACGATGCTTTCCCCGGCGGTTTGCAGCAGCTTCTGATTAAGGTACTGAAGATCGTCGGTCAGGGTGTCCTTGAGCCGGATGAGTTCATCATAACGCAGGGCATTTGAAAGTGCGATGGTGAAGGGCTCGTTGAGCATGGCGTAGAGCCGGCGGTGGGTTTCCGTAAACCGGTTTTCACCCTTGGCATACAGCACCAGGTTTCCGGGCCGGACCCCCTGCACCGACAGATGCATGACCATTACCGAATATTCGGGCCACATCTCTTCCATACCGGAAAAGGCCCTGGAAAGAATTCTGGTGTCCTGAACCGTTTCGATAAAGGTGGATTCGGGCGAGACCTTTTCAATGTGCCGCCGAGCTTCGTCATCCAGCGGGATCACCACATCTCTTTTTTTGGCCTCCGTTTCGGTGGCCATGGCGATGTTTTTGATGGCCTTCAGTCCGCGGTCGTAGACGTTCAGATGGAACATGTCCGCCGGCATATACGATTTGAGATAGAGGAGGCACTCCTGGAGTGCGATCTCCAGGTCGAGATTCCGGCAGATGCGCAGCACCGCCTCCCGGAAAAATTCATTTTCGTCAAGGTTCACAGCAGGTTCCCTTTTCTACGGCGGGTTTGTCGTATGCGGCAATCTACCATTCCCTACCATTCCGTAGTCACATATGGCAATAAAATTTTGTCGCATACGACAATTGCAGGCGATGCAACCCAAAGCGGGCTTACCTGCGTGAGAGATTTTTTCCCTTGGAAGTCATTTTGCTAAATAGCATGGAATCGAGAATTTAATGTTGAAAGATCGAGGCGGCATTGGAGTCGGCGGATAATTTTGTCTATAACCTTAGAATCGCTGCTTGCTTAACGGCGGGCCGGACTGCGATAATGAAAAATATGCTTCGAGTCATATGATCTCTTGCCGGAGGAAAGTCTAAATAAAGGAGTGTGTCATGGATAACATCGTGGTGGATATCGTGATCGTTGGGGGTGGATCCGCAGGGCTTTCCGCGGCGGTGGCCGCCGCTGAAAAGGGCGCCGACGTGGCAGTTTTCCAGAAGGAGCGGACCCTGGGAGGCAACGGAAACCGGGGCATGGGCATGTTTGCCGTGGAGAGCCGTCTTCAAAAGGAGCAGAACGTTACCCTGACCAGGGAAGAGGCGTTTCGGGAGATGATGGCCTACAACCACTGGCAGACCGATGCCCGGGTGACCCGGGCGTTTGTCGAACGGTCGGCGGATACCATCGACTGGCTCCTGGGCATGGGGGTCAAGTTCGGCCGTCTCTTTTCCTATTTTCCCACCGCCCACCCCACAGAGCACGATCCCGTGCCGCCGGAAACGCCCCGGTTCGAGGGGTTTGGTGTCGGTACCATGGGGGGCGTGATGGCGGTTCTGGATAAAAAGGCCGCTGAACTGGGGATCCGCCGGTTTCTTGAAACCCCGGTGGAGAAGCTACTGATGGACGGCCGTCGGGTTTGCGGGGTTCTGGCCCGGGACAAAAGCGGCCGGGAGGTCGAGGTAAAGGCCGGGGCCGCCATTATCGCCACCGGAGGATTCGGTGAAAACCGGGAATGGGTCAAAAAATACACCGGCTTCGATCTCGATGAAAACATGTTCGTGGTGGGCAAAGGGGGGGTCATGGGCGAAGGCATCCGGATGGCCTGGGATGCCGGTGCCGATACCGAAGGCATGATCATGCAGATGATCAACGTGATCATCGCCCCCGGAGGGCAGCCCATCCCCATTGGGCACCCCCTGTTCAACCGCTCTTACGATCTTCTGGTCAATCTCGACGGTGAGCGGTTCATGACCGAAGAAGAGATGAAGATGCCGACCTTTTTCGGGAATCAGCTGGCACGTCAAAAAGGCGCCTGCGGTTTTTCGATCATCGACGGCACCATCGCGGATCACTTCAAATCCACCTTTGATCCGGGAGAACTCTTCGGTCCATTTAAACTCGATTTCGAGCCCCTTGTGGAACAATTCGAAAAAGCCGGAAGTCAGGCTTACTGCGCCGCCGATTCCCTCGAAGCGCTTGCGGCTAAAACCGGTATGGATCCGGCTGGACTTGAACGGACGATTTCCGAATACAACACCGATTGTCAGACCGGAAAAGACAGCCTTTTCTATAAGAATCGCGAAGACATGATTGCCCTGACACGTCCGCCCTACTTTGCTTCCCGGTTCGTGCCGGGTGCCTTCGGCACGCTGGGGGGCATCAAAATTAATCACCGGATCGAGGTCCTCGATAAAAACCAGGACGTGATCCCCGGCCTGTATGCGGCGGGAGTGGACGCCAACAACCTTTACAGGGACAGCTACGAGTTCTACCTGTGCGCCGGGACCATGGGCTTTGCCATCAACAGCGGCAGGATCGCCGGGGAAAACGCGGCGGAATACGTACGCAATCCGGCTTGATTCCGATCCGGTTTTTCAGTATGTTCGGGACGATTTTTTTAAAGGAGGAAGGTATGTTTAAAATTGTCAATCGCCAGGAGATGGCCGGCGGCGGCATGGTGCTGAACGAAATCGAAGCGCCGCTGATTGCCCGAAAGGCAAAGCCCGGCCAGTTTGTGATACTGAAAGCCGATGAAACCGGTGAGCGAATTCCCCTGACCATGGCCGATACGGACCCGGAGAAGGGAACCATTACGGTAATTTATCAGGTGGTGGGGAAAAGCACCCGCCTTTTTGGCAGCCTGCAACCGGGCGAAGGGTACCAGGATGTCATCGGTCCCCTTGGGAAGGCTACGCATCTGGAGAAACTCGGCACCGTGGTCTGTGTGGGCGGCGGCACGGGGGTTGCCGTGATGCATCCCATTACCCGGGGGCTCAAGGCCGTCGGCAATCATGTGATTGCTGTCATCGGCGCCCGAACCCGGGATCTTCTGATCCTCGAGGACAAGATGAAGGCCGCATCCAGTGAACTCAAGGTCTGTACGGACGACGGTTCTTACGGCCATCATGGATTTGTCACCGATGTGCTCAAGGAAATCCTGGAAAATCGCGAAGTAAAGCAGGTAGTGGCCATCGGGCCGGTGCCCATGATGAAATTCGTATCCAAAATGACAAAGGAATACAACGTTCCCACATTGGTGAGCCTCAACCCGATCATGGTGGACGGGACCGGCATGTGCGGCGGATGCCGGGTGACGGTGGGCGGAAAAACAAAGTTCGCCTGCGTGGACGGCCCTGAATTCGACGGGCACCAGGTGGATTTTGACGAGTTGACGTTGCGGCTTCAGGCATATTCAGCGGAGGAAAAAACATCCGATGCGCACCATTGCCGCCTGGCTGGAAAATAGCGGGGAAAAAACAACAGTGCTTAATATGCCTTAGAGCAGAACAGAAAAGAGAGTGCCTTGAGTTCATAGAGTGCACTTGAGTGCCTTGAGTTAAGGTATCCTATCTTTTTATATTATGGCGGAGTGAAACGACTCCAAAACTCTAGGCACTCAAGTGCACTCTATGAACTCTAGGCACTCTATGTACTCGCGGTTTCAACTCAAGGCATATGACAGGAAGAATTTTTAATAAGCCTGCATGGAGGAAGTTAAATTGGAAAAGACTGAAAAAAAAGGCCTTGCAGCGCGGCAAGCCATGCCGGAGCAGCCTGCTGATATCCGTAGAAGAAATTTTGAAGAGGTTCCCATGGGCTATAGCCCGGAGGCGGCGGTGGCGGAGGCGAAGCGGTGCCTTCAGTGCAAGAACCCGAATTGCGTCCAGGGTTGCCCCGTGGGCATCGATATTCCAGGGTTTATCAAACAGATCGCCGAAGGAAATTTTACGGCCGCAACGAGAAAGCTCTGGAACCAGAACAGCCTGCCGGCCGTCTGTGGCCGGGTCTGTCCCCAGGAAATCCAATGCGAGGGGCGGTGCATCCTCGGCAAAAAGGGAGAGGCGGTTGCCATCGGGAACCTGGAGCGGTTTGCGGCGGACTGGGAGCGAACGAACGGCACCGGCGAGCTTCCGCCCGTGGCCCCGCCCACCGGCAAGAAGGTGGCAGTGGTGGGCTCCGGGCCCTCGGGGTTGACGGTGGCCGGAGATCTTATCGCCAAAGGACATTCGGTGACGGTTCTGGAGGCTTTTCACAAGCCGGGGGGCGTCCTTGTATACGGCATTCCGGAGTTTCGTCTGCCCAAGGCGATCGTGGCCCAGGAAGTCAATTTTCTGGAGCGGTTGGGGGTCAAGGTGGAATGCAATGCCGTGGTGGGCCGCACGGTTTCTCTGGATGAGCTTTTCGAACAGGGCTATGAGGCCGTCTATGTGGGAGTGGGGGCCGGGCTTCCCCGGTTCATGAATATCCCGGGCGAAAACCTCGTGGGAATCCTATCCGCCAACGAATACCTGACCCGAACCAACCTCATGAAAGCCTACCGGTTTCCGGAGTATGACACACCGATTGTGCAGGGAAAGGATGTGGTGGTGCTGGGGGCCGGCAATGTGGCCATGGATTCGGCCCGAACCGCCATGAGGCTGGGAGCGGACCGGGTGCGCATTGTCTATCGCCGGTCCCGGGACGAGATGCCGGCCAGGACCGCGGAGATTCATCACGCCGAGGAGGAGGGGATCGAATTTCATCTCCTGACAACCCCGGTCCGATATCTGGGAAACGAAAAAGGACGACTGACGGGCATGACGTGTATCCGGATGGAGTTGGGAGAGCCGGATGCCTCGGGCCGACGCCGGCCGGTGTCGATAGAGGGTTCCGAATTCGAAATGCCCTGCGATCAGGTGATCGTGGCGGTGGGCTCGGGGGCCAATCCGCTCCTGACCAGCGCCACCGAAGATATGGCCCTAAACAAGTGGGGGTATATCGAGGCGGACCCCGAGACCGGGAAGACCAGCAAGAAAGGCGTCTGGGCCGGAGGAGACATCGTTACGGGCGCCGCCACGGTGATCCTGGCCATGGGTGCCGGGCGAAAGGCCGCCAATTCCATGCACGACTATTTGATGCGGGGATGGTAGACCCCATACAAAGATGAACGTCCAACTTCCGACTTCCAGTGGAAGGATGGCGCCCAATGGAAGATTTACCTGAATATTTCATAGTTGCAATTGATTCATCTTCACAACAGTCGATATGGCGAAATCAACAATCGGCTGAAATCCTCAATTGGACGTTGGACGTTGGACGTTCGATGTCGGACGTTCATCATTAATGAAGATCATCCTGGTTACCATAGGCTCCAGGGGGGATGTGCAGCCTATCCTGGCCCTTTCTCTGGCGCTCAAGGCTCAGGGGCACGATGTGCTTCTGGCAGGACCGCCGGAAAGGGCGCTGTGGGCGAAGGA
>JBECKW010000189.1:0-10211 GCA_040235505.1 Desulfobacterales bacterium | reverse complement strand
GGTATGAGCGGATTTTCAAAACAGTCTGGAAATACTGACCAAAATTGCGTTCCGAGGAATATCCGCCAATGATTCGTGTGATTGACTTTCATAAAGCTTATCGCAACACTGTAGCTGTCAACGGGATTAGTTTTGCTGTTGGCGAAGGGCAGGTTCTGGGCCTGATCGGCCCCAACGGTGCAGGCAAAACTACGACGTTGCGTGCGTTGGCGGGCATTATCCGGCCTACACATGGCCAATTATATGTGGCCGGCTTCGATGTGGTGCAGCAACCAATAGAAGCTAAGCGCCGTCTGGCCTATGTGCCAGACTACCCGTCGCTGTTCGAGGCCTTGACGGTTTGGGAACATCTGGAGTTCACGGCGAAAGCATATCAGATTTTAAATTTTCAGCAAAAAGCGGAAAAACTTCTAAGTTCCCTGGAACTGGAGGCTAAAAGAAAAGCTCCGGCACAGGAGCTTTCGCGCGGCATGAAACAGAAAGTGGCCGTGGCTTGCGCGTGGCTTCAGCAACCTCGAGCCATTCTGTTCGACGAACCCCTTACCGGTCTGGACCCACGCGGAATAATTACCATCAAACAGTCTATTATCGATTACGCGCGGCAGGGAATAGCGGTCGTCATCAGTTCACACTTGCTAAATCTGGTGGAGGACTTGTGTACCCATTTGCTGATCCTCCATCGTGGCCGGACGCTGTTCTTTGGTGAAACCGGGCGGGTTCGCGATATGGTCGCTGAGGGAGATGTAGGTGCCTCACTGGAGGATGTCTTTCTTCAAATCACACGCGACGAGGATTACTAATTACCGTGGACCGAGCGCTTTGGAGACTGTTGCTGCTACGTCAGTGGGCAGGTTTGCGCCTGAGATTGCGCCGCTTGAGTACACCGCGCGGGCTGACTTTGACCACCATTGGCGTCGGTTTCGTTGTTTTCTGGATCGCCTTTAGAACCGGCTTTGCAGGTATCCAGCACAACCTGGCCCGGGCTCAGCAATTGTTGCCACATCGAACTGCGGTTGCAGATGTCTTCCCGATGTTGCTGCTGGCGTCCTGCCTGTTAACCGTGGCGACCACATCAGGACCTTCAATCTACTTTAGTTCAGCGGAAGTGAATTTCCTGTTCACTGGTCCGTTCAGCCGCCGGTCGCTATTACTGTATAAATTCTTCTCGTATGCCATCGGCGCGTTGATTTCTGCTCTTTGCATCTCGGTGATTGTACCCCGTTCTGCGGTAGTTTGGATCGCAGTTTTTATCGGCACATTCTTGACGTTAGTGTTCCTGCAGTTACTTTCGGCCACATTGGGACTGCTGGGGCAAGTAATAGCAGCGCGTGTCTACCGAAAACTCCGCTGGACATTCATCATCATTTGCTTAACCCTGATAACCGCCGCTTGCTGGCAGATGTCCATCAGCGCGACAGACGGCAATATGTTTACCATATTCAGTCAGTTCCACAATTCTAGTGCGGGACGTTGGCTGTTGGCTCCGTTCGAAGTTTACACACGCGCCATAGTCGCCGACAACTTATTGGCCCTGCTACACTGGGGCGGAATCGCTCTGGCGATTAACGTTTGCCTATTGGGCGCCGTCATCTGGCTTGACGCTGAGTACTACGAAGTTGCGGATAGAGCCAGCCAACGAATGCGTCAGCGCTGGCAGCAGTTCCAACGCGGCCGGTTATCTGAACCTGTTGTCACCGCCTGCAGCATTCCACAACCGCCACGGCTCTGGGGTATTGGGCCGTTGGCGTGGCGGCAGCTGATAACTGCGGGCCGGACTTGCCGGCGTAGCCTGATACTGCTACACGTCTTCGCTGTTTTTTTTGGGTTTGTGCTACCCGTGGCTGTCCAACAGGGTGTGTCGACGTGGGCGATTGCAGGTGTGGTCATGTCCATCAATGTGATGATTCTGCCACGGGTCTTGAGTTTTGATTTCCGTGGCGATGCCGATCACCTGGGGTGGCTGAAGTCACTGCCATTTCGTCCAATAGCCATTTTTATCGGCCAAGTTGCAGCCCCAGTGTTGCTGGCGACGACCATTCACTGGACGGTCCTGACCGGAGCGGCGTTCAGCACAGCACCATCTCACGGGTCAATACTTATAACACTGGCAATAATCACTTTGCCTGTTAATTTTTTGCATTACGCGACTGAGAATCTGATCTTCCTGTTCAACCCGTCCCGCGTAGTACCCATGGGCCGCGTTGACTTCGAGTTCTTCGGCCGGATGCTCATCGAGACCATGCTCAAGGTATTCGTGCTGTTCCTGGGTCTTGTGGGCGGGTTCATCTTGGGTCGTATCATCTTTGTGTCTTGTGGTCAGATACTGCTTCTGGCCACCACGGCATCTGGGCTTTTCATATTGGTTCTAGGAATGTTCATCACCCTGATCGCCACTTGGATGTTCCGTCGGTTTGATATCACGGAACAGACACCGGAGTCTTAGCATGGGTCTCTCGAAAGATGCGACTTTGCACCCAAAGGTGTCTATTAGGCACTAAAATTACTAGTTTTCACCCATTTGAGTTGCCTATGTTTCATGATGAGAACTTATAAGCGAAAAAGGGCCTCAAGTCACAATTATATAATTAGATAATTCGGGGGCCATGTTGAGTAGGAAATTGTCAACATACTGGGGAGGAAAATGGCCGCCTCGAAACCGAAGCAACATCTGGGGAAGACACTTGAGAAAAGCATCGATTACATCCGGATCGAAATGGCTCCCTGCCTCGTTGTTGATAATATCGATTACTTTTGCGAGGGGAATGGGCTCACAGGAAAAGGTCCCATCGCATGAATATTTGGGGTAGTCCCTTTGCGAGGTCAACGCATCAAACACATCCGCAACCGCCATTATCTTAGACTCCAAGGGGATCTTTTCCCCGGTTATTCCCATCGGATATCCCTGACCGTTGATCTTTTCATGGTGGCAAAGCGCTATCTCCGGAATACTACGCATCGATTTGGGGAATCGAAACTTTTCCAGAATGTCTTTCGTTTTTAAGGGATGGGTGTTCATCTCTTCGCGTTCTTTCGGCGTAAACGGGCCGTTTTTCAGAAGCACATCATCCCGTATGCCGATTTTCCCGATATCGTGCAACAGGGCAGCCTTCTTTAATAATTCCAAGCTGGACTCCGTCACTCCCATCTGTTCGGCAATCATGAGAGAATATTCTGTCACCCGCTGGGAATGACCTGCTGTCAGGGGGTGCCTGGCGTCTACTACCGCCGAAAGGGTACGAATAAAACTTTCAAAGGACAGCCGTATTTCATCGTAAAGGAGGGAATTTTCGAGGGCAATGCCCACATGGGAACCGAGGCTGGTAAAAAAATCGATGTCCTTTTCATCGAATGATTCCCCGCCTTTTTTATTGATAGTCTGAATAACGGCAAATCGTTCCCCTATACGGTTATAGATCGGTATGCATACAACCGACCGTGTTCTGAAATTATGTTGTTTATCATAGTCCTGGTTGAAAAACGGCAGCGCCCAGGCATCTTCAACACATATCGCTTCCCCGGTCTGGGCTACCCTACCGCTGATACCTTCTCCCAGTGCCAACGTTATCGGGTCAATTCCTTCGGATGCCCGGGTCCAAAGTTTGCCCTTTTCCCAGTCGATTACGTAGAGACTGGTACGCTCGGTACACATCATCTCCGAAATTTTTCCAATAATCAACGGGAATAACCTGTCGAAGTCGAGTTCCGAGGTCAAGGCAGATGAAACTGAGAGTACGGCTTTGAGCCTTTCATTCAACTCAACCTGTCGTTTCAGTAAGGCTTCATTCTCTCTGGAAATTCTGCGTTCGTGAAAAATTCGTTTGAGCCTGTTTTCGACCTGCTCGAGGTTAAACGGTTTTCTGATAAATTCGTGGGCGCCTTTACCAAAGATGTGGTCAAAGGAATAATCGCTGCCAAACCCTGTCATAACGACAAATATTGGTTCTTGCACATCAAGCGTTCCAATCAAGTCCAATATTCCAGATCCGTCATCGACTGTACATCGAATATCACTTATAATGACGGCATACGTCTGTTGGTCAAGCAGGTGAACAGCCTCCAAGTAATTCCTGGCTGTCTTGAAGGGGTAACCGAGCTGGGTGACTGCGGCGGCTATCACCTCCCGGTCAGTGCTGTCTCTTTCAATTATAAGGATAGCATCTTTGTCCATTTCTCCCCCTAAACTACCTGCGGCTGAAGGAACAAAGACAAAAAGTGAACATCATCATATCATTAGGATTATAATTTGCGAAAGTCACCAATGACACAGTGGCTAAAATTTACTGATATTGATCGAATAAACGTTAAATTACAGCTTGTTAAATAAAAATAATGTAGGTTAAACGGGGTATTTAGTCAAGACTTTTGTTGAATTTGTGGATAGCGTCTGAAAGAAGGGAAACGCGAAAAAATCACCTCTGGGTTGTGATTCTCATATCATATCTGTGAATTTCTGGGCGTGCAGGAAGTTCGCGGTATAGTGACTATTCCGCAAATGCGATAGCCACTTTTCCAGAAAGCTACCTCATCATTTCCCCGATTGGTGATAAGAAACATTTCCCCCAGAAGGTTCTCCGCTCGGCGGGGTGGACTGGAAATCAATATATTGTGATCAATCCCAAATCACTGGAGGAGCGATAGGATGCAATTTTCTGTAATTTCAAGTGGATTTGCGGATCTCACAGGAAGCCGATCCTTTCGGCCTCTGATTTGAGGTGGTCCCGAAAGTCGGGGTGTGAAATTTCAATAAGGCATGCCGCGCGCTCCCGGATGGTTTTTCCCCTGAGAGAGGCGACCCCGTATTCGGTGACAATGTAGTCCGAGTTCCCACGGTTGAGGGTGACCACCGTTCCCTCGGGCAATACAGGGACAATGCGGCTGACGGTGCCGGACTTGGCAGTGGCGTGGCAGGCGATGATCGACTTGCCTCTCCCGTCAAATCCTTCTTTGGCGCCCACGGCAGTATCTGTCTGGCCGCCGCTTCCCGAATATTGGGTCATCCCCAGGCTCTCGCTGGCCACTTGTCCGCTGAGATCCATCATCAGGCAGGTGTTGATGGAAACCATTTTCGCGTTTTGACGGATGACGGATGGATCGTTCACATATTCTCCCCGAAGCACCAGGATCGAAGGGTTTCTATCGGACCACGCATAGAGTTCCTTGCTGCCCATAATGAAAGTGCAGACCGATTTCCCCTTATGGAGGCTCTTCCGCTTGTTGGTAATGATGCCCTTTTCATAAAGCGCCATCATGGAGTCGACCATCATTTCCGTGTGGACCCCAAGATCGTTTTTTTCTCCCAATGCTTCGGCAACAGCATTCGGGATATTGCCGATTCCAAGCTGGATCGTCGATCCATCTTCGATCAGCCCGCTGACATGCTGACCGATGGCCCGATCCAGTGCTCCGGGCGGAGTATTTTCAATGGTGGGAGGCATCCAATGGTGCTCGACGAAAAAATCGATGTCCCGGACATGGATTTCCATATCGCCATAGGTCCAGGGGATGTTTTTATTGACTTCCAACACCACCACCTCGGCTTCTTCAATCATGGTTTTCTCATAACTGTTGCCGAGTCCGAGGGAGACGAAGCCGTGTTTGTCCGGAGGCGTACAGGTTCCGAAAAAAAGGTGGGGTTTCCGGAAGGACTGTCGATCCAGGGCCATTCGTCTGAGGGCGCTCGGTTGATAGGAGACATTCCGGGAGGTTACCTTGAGTGCGGCCCTGGCGCCGCTACCGTAAAACCAGCTGCAGAATTCAAAGATGCCTTCCATTGAGGGGTCCATGAAAAATGGGTAGGTGTTGATCATGACAGCGGAAAACACTTTGACGTTTCTGACGCGGTCGGCCTGGGTATGCAGGCGGGACAGAATCCCCTGGGGTTCCGATGCGCCCAGAGCAACAATGACATCCGTATCGCTTTCAACTTTACCGACTGCTTCCTCGATGGAAATCAGTTTGTTCCGATATTCAAGTTCCCAATTACCCATGGCTGTCAGGCACTCCTGCTTGTCCGGCGTTTTTGAATGGCATGGTTTAAATAGAAATAAGGTTCTTCTCCAATTTAGTTGGAGAAAAGGGTCAAAGGATTCGAGGGGTCGAGGGGTCGAGTGAAAGACAATGATTCAACGGCAAATGTCCCTGCCTACCAGAAATCACTTGCGATTATCAGTGGCGTTAACAAAGATAATCTGTTTCTTTTCCCCTTGAACCCTTGAATCCTCGAATCCTTGAACCCTGTATATCCGCATATCCTCATCGTTAAACGGTACGTTAATATATCGAGAATTTTGCTCCAACCTGTAGACGCCTATGGCGCACAGCTTAGGAGGAGCTCCGGTACGTGCGGCGTCGCAAAATCGACTGCCATCATGACGCTTAGGGCGGCAATGCCGACAATGGAAAAGACAAAAAGCCTTCTGGCCCAGCGCCTTTCAACGGAGGCCCGGTATCCCGACCATGCGATCCAGAGCCAGGAAAGACCCACTGCCACCGCCACCCCAAGGAAACCACGACCGGTATAACCACCGAAGGTCAGCATCATGGCTGCGGCCGTAAAGGCCAGGATAAAACCCAGGATGTGATGTCGGGTCGCCACCACCCCCCGCTTGACCGGCAGCACCGGAATGGATGCGGCGGCATAGTCCCGGCGCCGGAAAACGGCGATGGCATGGGCATGGGGAACCTGCCACAGACTGAAGAGGATTAACAGGATCAGGGCCCCCGGGTCGAGTCGGCCGGAGACCGCACAATATCCCGCCAGGGGCGGTGCAGCACCCGCGAGGCTGCCGATCAGGGCGGCATATACGGTTCTTCGCTTCAGGTATAGGCTGTAGAGCCCTACGTAGATTACAAGGCCCGCCATCACAATAGCCACGCAAAGCTTGTTTGCCGCCGCCCAGAGAAACAATGTCCCCCCGATTCCCAGCAGCGCTCCATAGACGAGGGCGGCTGCCGGAGACATGAGCCCCCGAGGCAGAACGCGGTGCCGGGTCCGGATCATTTTCCGGTCCAGATCCCGGTCGATCCAGTTGTTGAAGACGCAGCCGGAGGCAACGACCAGGGAGACGGACACAATGGTCCATAAAAGCTTCCCCACATCGACATGGCCCCTGGCGGCCAGAAGAAAGCCGCCCGCCACCGAGACCATATTGCCCAGCACCACGCCGGGTTTGGCGACAAGGAGATATTTTTTAATCGTTTTCGTCATCTTCACATCATGCGATAGTTCAGGTTGGACATGATCCACAGTGTCCCCCCGACAAACAGAAACATGATCAGCACCGTCAGTACCAGGGCCAGAAGGTTCCACCGTGACGAGGACGAGGTGTCCAGATGCAGGAAATAATGCAGGTGAGCCAGCATCTGGACCACGGCCGCCGCGAAAATACCGGAGAATATGGCCCATCGGGGCAGAACCCCTCGGCCCGCCATCACCAGCCCGAAAGCGGCGGCGGTCAGGACCACCGACAGGATGAAGCCGGCGGCGTAAGATCCCAAGCTGCCGCTGCCGGCACCGGCGCGTTCAATGGGTTTTTCATTCATTTACATCACCCCCATCAGGTAGACGATGGTAAAAACGCCGACCCAGACGATATCGAGAAAATGCCAGAAGAGACTCAGGCGCATGAGCCGGGAGCGGACCGGCAGGGTCAGACCCTTTGCGGCCACCTGGCCCATCATCACGGCAATCCAGATCAGGCCGGCGGTCACATGGGCGCCGTGGGTGCCCACCAGGGTGAAAAACGCGGAAAGAAAGCCGCTTCGGGCCGGTCCGTTGCCGTCGAGAATCAGTTGGTGGAACTCACGAACTTCCATGCCGATGAAGCCCAGGCCCAGGAGAAATGTAACGGCAAGCCATGCCAGCACCCGGCTGTTCTTCTCATTGTCCATGGCCAGCATGGCCAGTCCGTAAGTTGCGCTGCTGCAAAGCAGGAGCATGGTCTCGCCCAGCGCATAGGGCAGGTTAAACAGGTCCCGGCCCGTAGGACCGCCCGCAAAGTTTCGACCCAGGACCGCATAGGTTGCAAAGATCGCCGCGAACAGCACGAGATCGCTCATGATGTAGAGCCAGAAGCCGAAGGATTTGTTCTCGATGGTCGCCTGATGCTCGAACGCCCCTCCGGCGGCGTCCATGGCCGATGTATCCGCTTTCATCATTTACACCTGTGGCAAAGGTTGCCCAAAGGCCGGGCCGGCCGAAAGGTGCCCGGCGACGGTTTTCAGTTGTTGATAGTGCAGCGTCTCGATCCGTTCCACTTCGGCCGCGGGCATGGTGTACTCCGTGTCGTCGTCCCCGGCCCGAAGGATGATCCCGGCCAGAATCCCTAGGGCGCAGAGAACGGCCAGCCACCAGATATGCCAGATCATGGCAAATCCGAACAGAAATGCGAGGACCCCGTTGATGAAACCCGCCGAAGTATTTCTCGGCACATGAATGTCGTGATATCCGCCCGGCGGCTTGTATGCGCTGCCCTTTTCTTTCATATCCATGAAGGCGTCGATGTCCTGCACCACCGGCGTTCTCGCAAAATTGTAAACGGGCGGCGGCGAGGCGATCGCCCATTCCAGGGTGCGGCCGTCCCAGGGGTCTCCGGTCAGGTCCCGGGTTTCATGCCGCTGCAGGATGCTCACCACCAATTGAATCATCTGGCACATGATGCCGATCAGGATGACGCCGGCACCGACGGCGGCGATCACCAGATAGGGCTGCCAGGCCATATTGTCGTAATGGACCATGCGCCGGGGCATGCCCATGAAGCCCAGCACATAGAGCGGGATAAAGGCCAGGTAAAAACCGATCAGCCAGGCCCAGAAGGCACGTTTGCCCCACTTTTCGTTCAGCGGGAATCCGATGGCCTTGGGGAACCAGTAGGAATAGCCCGCGAAATAGCCGAAGAGCGCCCCCGGAATCAGCATGTTGTGAAAATGCGCGACCAGGAAAAGGCTGTTGTGGAGCACGTAGTCCGCCGCCGGCGATGCCAGCAGCATACCGGCCATTCCCCCGACGGCAAAGGTCGTGATAAATCCCAGGGTCCAGTACATGGGGGTGGTGAACCTCACCCGGCCCCGGTACATGGTGAACAGCCAGTTGAAGATCTTCACCCCGGTGGGGATGGCAATGATCATGGTGGTGATGCCGAAGAAGATGTTCACGTCGGGACTCGCGCCCATGGTGAAGAAATGATGCACCCAGACGGAAAAGGACAGGACCATGATCGCGAGGGTGGCATAGACCATGGATCGATAACCGAAGAGCCGTTTGCCGGAAAAGGTGGCAACCACCTCCGAGAAGACGCCGAAGGCCGGAAGGACTACGATATAGACCTCGGGATGGCCCCAGATCCAGAACAGGTTGGTATACATCATCATGTTGCCGCCGAGGGTGTTGGTGAAAAAATGCATGCCCAGGTAACGATCGAGGGTCACCAACCCCAGGGCGACGGTGAGCACCGGAAAGGAAAGAACCATGAGGACGGTGGTGCACAGGGAGGTCCAGACAAATATCGGCATCCGCATGAGGGTCATGCCGGGGGCGCGCATCTTCAGGATGGTGACGAGGAAATTGATGCTGCTGAGCAGGGACCCGATACCGGCGATCTGGAAGGACCACAGCCAATAATCCACACCCGTATCGGGACTGTATTTGAGTTCCGTCAGGGGGGCGTACCCGGACCAGCCGGCCCTGGAAAACTCTCCCACCCCCAGGGATACCATGACCAGCAGGGCGCCGGCCAGCGTCAACCACAGGCTCACGGCATTCAGATAGGGAAATGCGACATCCCTTGCGCCGATCTGCTGGGGAATGACGATGTTCATCAACCCCACCATGAACGGCATGGCCACGAAGATGATCATGATCGTGCCGTGAGCGCTGAATACCTGGTTGAAATGATCCGGCGCCAGGTAGCCATGGGAAAGGCCTGCGGCCAGGGCCTGCTGGGATCGCATCATGATGGCATCCGAAAAGCCGCGCAGCAGCATCACCAGGGCCAGAATGATATACATGATGCCGATCTTCTTATGGTCCACGCTGGTCAGCCACTCCTTCCACAGGTAGGGCCACTTCCGGAAGTAGGTGATCAGCGCCAGAATCAGCATGCCCATCAGAATCGAACCGCCCACGGCCCCCATGACGATGGGATCGTGGTAAGGGACCGCCGAAAGGCTCAGCTTTCCAAACATGTCTAATTTTCCTCCGAAGTTCGGCTGTG
>JBECKW010000154.1:0-18863 GCA_040235505.1 Desulfobacterales bacterium | reverse complement strand
GCCCCCGGCGGAGCGCCTGGCGGCCAGGGCGGCCCCTCGGGCGGTGGTGCACCGGGCCGAGACGACGCATCCCCCGGAGACCAGAGCGGGCCTCCGGCTGGCGGGCAGGGCGGACCCTTCGGCGGTTCCCCCGGTGCATTCGGATCCGGCAGGGGCCGGGGCGGCGGCGGCCTGGGCGGGGCCATCACCAGCGGCTATTCGACCGGCATTGCCATCGCAAAATATCTGGCCAAGATTTAAAGGATCGGTGAAAAATGATGGTTCTTTACGGAAATTAATATTCCATTTCGAGTTCACCACGAAGAGCACGAAGAGCACGAAGAAAAAATAAAATTACAATTAAATTCATTCCTCGTGCACCCCTCAAGGGGGTATTAAACAGAATCCGTCGCGCTCTTCGTGGTGATATGTCTTTCGTTTCAAGGTGGCTATCTGAGAATGCTTTATAGTGATGAAGCAAAGTAATGAATCCAAAATAAAAAGTAATTACATTGTAAAAAGGAGGAAGAAAAAAGCCATGAAAAAAAAGTCGTTTCATTCTTTGTTTTATTCGGTGGCCATAGTCATGCTGATGCTTTCCATTATGGCGTTTGGCCTGACACCGCCTGCGGCAGCCGCGGAGAAGACGGTGGCCGCAGGTGCGACCTGGACTGTCAGCCAGATCACCCATCTCACCGGCCTGACCATTTCCAATGACGCAACCGTTAACGCTCCGGAAGGATACAGCCTTACCTTGACGGTGGACGGCGTTGAAACGGGGATGAAGCCCGGCACCTACATGGGCGACATCGTTCTGACGCCCACCAAGAAGATCTTCAGGGATAATTACGAGTTCAGAACCGCCATCGATGTGGAGAACGGCAAATACATGCCGGATTCATCGGTTGCCGCGGCGGTGGTCGGCGGCACGGTGACGAGTTCGGAGGCCAGGGATGTCAAGATTACTTCGGTGGGAGAAAAGTTCAACGGCATCATGGTGACCGGTGATTCGAAATTCTCCTATTCCATCGTCAACCCGGTCATCAACTTAACCGGTAACGGCGCCAACGATTTTGTCGGCTACGGCGCAGCCATCATGACCGCCGGAAAAGCACAGGTAACGATCGATAAGGCGAACATCAACAACACCGGCGCCGTCCGGACCGCCATATGGGTCGGCGGCGACAGTGTCACCACGGTCAACGATTCCTATATCGAAGTGCATAACGGCACACTTCCCGAAGGATATGAGTTTTCGGTGGCTCCCGGAAAGATGATGGAAGTTCCCTGGATGCTGGGCATCATCGGCAACCTCCGGGCCACCAACGTGACCGGCAACGGCACGGCCTACTACAACAACACCCACATCAAGGCGCAGGGATGGGGGGCGCTTTCATCCGACAACGTCACCGACCATCCCCACATCTACGCGACAAACTGCCTGATCGAGACGACCGAAAGCGGTTACGGGGCCTTTTCTCTGGGAACCAATGTCGGCACCTTCAGCAAATGCACTTTCAATGTGAAAGACATGGCCCTGATCAGCCAGGACGGGGACGGTGTTTTTACCGACGGCACGGTAGTAAATTCCGGAAGATTTGGTGTGATGTATTGGGGCTCCGACGCCAAACTGACCATCGATAAAAACTGCGTATTCAATACAAAATCAACCGCTATTCTACTCAAGGGCGGCAGCACCGATATTGTCGTGGATAGTTCGAAGCTCAATCCCAAAAACGGAATTATTCTTCAGATGATGGCCAACGACGACCCCAATCAGATGGGCGGTGGCGGAGGACCAGGAGGAGGAATGCCGCCCGGTGGTTCCGGCGCTCCCCCGAGCGGCGGCGCGCCCCAGGCGGGCGCTCCCTCTGGCGGCGGGATGCCCGCAGGGGGTAATATGGGCGCTCCTCCCGGCGGCATGCCCCCACAGGGCGGCGCACCCCCGCAGGGCGGGGTACCTGGAGGCACCGGCGGTGGGGGAATGCCGGGTGGTGGAAGCACTGGAAAAATCATCAACGCCACCTTCAGCAACATGACCCTCAACGGAGACATGGTCAACGGCAATACCGCTTCGGCCGATCTGGACGTTACGTTTAAAAACGCAACCATCACCGGCGCCATCACCACCGCCTCGCTCATCCACGTTCTCGGCCCCAACGGCGAGAAGATCACCATGGAGCATCCCGAGCTCTATTATTTGATCGGTGAAGTCACCAACACCTTTTGCGCGATGCCAAAAGACAAGCACGGCGCCACGGTCACCCTCGATGCCGGGTCCACCTGGCTCGTCAGCAAGACGTCTTACCTGACCGGCCTGACCCTTGCCAAGGATGCCACCCTGTCCGCCCCCGCGGGCTACATCATCGTCATGACAGTGGACGGTGTGAAGAAACCGATCGCCGCCGGCACTTACAAAGGCAGTATCGTGCTCACGGTTGCAAAGAAGTAATGATCGGCAAAAATCCGTAACCCGAAAAGAAGCAGCAAAAGAAACCACAAAGGCCGCCTCGACCCCCGAGGCGGCCTCCCTGTCTCCCCGGCTCTTCCGCTCTTCCCACCTTCCGCTCTTCGTGCCTTTAACATCGCCCCTCGCCCATATAAATGCGGTTTCATGGCAATCTCCATTTGATATTATGAGAGTACTTGTATATTACAAGTTTATCGTAAAGCTGTTCTCACTATCCTGGCATAACGACAATTTTGAATCGTTTCTATCAATAATAATCATGAAATAACGATGGGGACAATATGATTCGGTTCTTCAAAGAGTATGATATGGATCGATTATATGATCTAATACAGAAAACAATTGAAATATCTTATCCATCTCATTACCCGGAAAGAGCAGTGCAGTATTTTAGAGACTATCATTCAAAAGAAAATATAAAAAAACGTAATGAAATTGGACTGATATTAGTATTAGAGCAAGATGGCGGAATTATAGGTACGGGATCACTTGTCAGTGATGAAATTTCAGGTGTATTTATACTCCCCTCTAATCAGAAAGCGGGATTAGGGATAATGATCATGAAAGAACTGGAATCAATTGCAAAAGGAAAAGGCGTTTCTGAAATAAAACTTTATATTTCGCTGCCATCCAGAGGATTTTACGAAAAGCTGAATTATGAAATATCCGAATTACAAAAAACTGATGTCGGAGAAGGCCAGTATCTTGAGTACTGGGTAGGCAACAAAAAAATTATTTCATAACCTCATTGCATTTCACGCTGACCGGGATCCATGGCCGCCTTTTCCTGTAAGGCCTTCAGCTTTCAACGTATCTTAAAAGCAAGCCCGCATTGGGTTGCCGGCAAGTGGACTAATTATTCGATTTCAGCAATGAAAAATATAAATATTACTCAATTTGACATTTCAAACTATGATGAAGTGTTCGCGTTGTGGAAGCAATGCGAGGGCGTAGGGCTGAGTAGTGCAGATTCACGAGAAAGTATAGAAAAATACCTGGAACGAAATCCGGGAATGAGTTTTGTCGCTTCATCTTCGGGTAAGATAGTGGGGGTGATTCTGGCAGGCCATGATGGAAGGCGGGGCTACATCCATCATCTTGCAGTACATCCTGATTACCGCAGACGAGGTTTAGCACGTTGCCTCGTCGATCGCAGCATCGAGGTACTTCGGGAATATGGAATCCAGAAATGCCACCTGTTCATTTTTAAAGACAATCATTCGGGCCTGGCGTTTTGGGAAAACATCGGCTGGAAATGTCGCTTTGAATTGAGTGTTGTATCAAAACAAATCGAACTTCGCGTTACGCTTTGACCGGGAGCCCGGAGCGGCCTTTTTGAATTGGGCCTCCAGCTTTCGACGTTTCTTTTCGCCAAGTCTACATTGGGTTCCCGGCAAGTGAATTTTGCAACTGAGTTAAATATGAGAGGAGAGTATTGATGAATCCTGTCATAGAAGTGATTCAAAACCGCAAATCCGTTAGAGCCTATTTAGATAAACCCATCCTGCAGGCCGAGAAGGATGCCATAATCAATACAGACGTCTGGCCCCAAAAGATTTCGATGACATGTATCAATCACAGCATGCCAGGCTTTTAAGAAATAAGGAATCTCTCAAAGGATTAAAAAACATAGGCCAACTGATGTACAAACGTAAATTCGATTCGGAATTTTCACGGGAAATGAGCCGATCAGTCCGGGCTATTTTGAAGTCTTGGATGGAGGGATAGGAAAATTCCTAAATATCTGGTATCTGGTTTTATCACACCTTTCCGGCCGTGGTGGTGATGCCATCCGGCGCCGGTTTTTTTAAGCCCCCCGCTTGCGGGCTCTGAAAGAATTGAATTGGAAAAGGAGAAGATCGAATGAAAGCGAGAATCGTGACATCGTTTTGTCGGGCAGTTGTTGTGTTAGGGGCTGTTGCACTGGCATCCACCGTCTACGCCCAGCCGGGCGGCGACCAGGCCCAGACGACCGGGAAGGTCTCCAAGGGCATGCAGGGCCTTACCCCCGGCCGGCAGCCGGACCTCATCGCCCAGATGGACAAGGACAAGGACGGAAAGGTGACAAAGGCCGAATGGGTCGCCTGGGGGCGGCCGGAGGCGCTGTTTACCAAATACGACAAGGACGGTAACGGCACCATCGATGAAGACGAAAAGCCCACGGGCATGCCGTCCTTCGAACTGACCGACATCAACGGCGACGGCAAGGTAACGGCAGACGAGTTCCCGGGACCCGAGGCCATGTTCAAACAGTTTGACGCCAACGGAGACGGGTACCTGAGCGAGAGCGAACTCAGCTCACCCCCGGCCGGCGGCGGAGGCCCCGGCGGCCAGGGTGGTCCTCCAGGTGGCCAGGGTGGTGCTCCGGGCGGCCAGGGAGCCCCGCAGGGTCAGTAGAAGTGGTTAATTTGCCAGATAAAGAGTCGGGTCACCTTAAAAGGCGTCCCGATTCTTTTTACATTGAATATTTAAACAAATTACGGATTTCAAAAAATTAAAAAATTGACATTTCGAACAACTGGAATAAGATAAAAGGTCTTGAAAATACTTAATTTCTTGTGGTATTTGTGTATTTTGTATTTTGAAGAACAGCTCTTTAAGCCACAGACGTCAATTATAGTAATGTCGGGCATCAAAGCATGAAATTCGATATATACGGAAAATTTCAACTTCAGATCGAACGTGAGGATGGAAAGTGGCGAGCGTATAAAATTGGAAATGGTTTGCGCATTCCCGTTCATAATTTAATAATTCCTTCAGAAGTCTCCCCCAAGGATTTACCAGCCTTCTTAGATGATGTTTTCCATGAGGCTGCAAAACCAGAGACGAAAGTGCGCGAAATATGAGCATTACCAAAGTGAATTATGACCGCTGCCCAATGCGCTTCAGGGGAAGCCAGGGCGGAACGCACGTGCCTGATTAAAATATCGCATCGCCCTGTCTTCTATTGATTACCGCGGTCGAGTGATGGAATATGAATGATAGCATAATAATATTGTCAGGTGGGTCGGAACTGCTAGACCGAATTGCACCACTTTGGGAAGAAATAAAAAAATACCACGTGGAGAAGTCTCTGCATTTTTCAAAAATTTTAAATTCTATATCGTTTGTGGAAAGAAAGAAGAACCTCACCTCAAAAGCGAAATTTTTAAGAGTCGATATTGCTAACAAGCTAAAAGATGAAAAAGATGTTGGTTACTGCATCACCACCATTGATAATAGCAACAGAGGAGAGATCGATTCTCTTTTTATTAAGGAGCAATATCGAAGACAAGGTATTGGGAAAAAACTCATAAAAATGGCATTGGCCTGGTTAGATAATAAAGGTGCTGTTGAAAGCTCAATAACTGTTGCATATGGAAATGAGGAAGCCATCGATTTTTATAAATATTTTGGTTTTTATCCAAGAGGTATTCACCTATCAAAAAAACAATAAGGAAAATATTGCCACCGAACATACGCTTCGGGGGCAAGCCAGGGCCTGGAGCGTATGAGAATTTGTTTCAGGCTTAAAGTCACTGGGTATGAGGCATCACTACATTGCCCTGTCAGTTGAGCATAGTGTTGAATCGATAATAAGGGCTATAGGCATGAAAGAGAATATATCGGTTAGTAAATATCCGTTGATATTGCTGCTAATAGTGATGATTTTCTGGGTTTGGTCGGGAATTTCGCCGAAAGATACCCGCCTTACGTGGATCTTGGAAACATTTCCGTTTTTCATCGCTTTGCCTATTATGCTCTTCACGTACCGAAGGTTTCCATTGACCGGATTAACCTATACGCTTATCGCTATCCACGCCATGATTTTGATGCTTGGCGGCCATTATTCTTATGCCAAGGTCCCATTGGGATTTTGGATGGAAAATTGGTTCGGTTGGACTCGGAACAACTACGACAAGATCGGGCACTTCATGCAAGGCTTTGGGCCAACCATTTACGTGCGTGAGATCATTGCACGTACATCGCCGATAAAGCCCGGCAAATGGCTCACTTTTATCGCTATCGCTGTGCCACTTGGCTTTTCAGCATTATACGAGATTATAGAATGGCTGGCGTCTCTTTCCAACCCGGCTGATACTGAAGCCTTCCTTGGAACCCAAGGTTACATATGGGACACCCAGACGGATATGTTCTTCTGCCTCATTGGTTCGATCGTTGCTGTCGTATTGCTTACAAAATTGCATAATAAATATCTATCTAAAATTTACGCGCTGTGAGTTGGAGCCGGGCCACGCCAATGAAAATGGAACCATAAGAAATAGAATAAAAAGACCCCAAACAACGGGGCCATATTGAATTTTTGGGTTCCCACCAACCGGTGGGTGGCGTTGCGCTGGCGCGGATGATACGTTGTAAATTGGAGAGATCCGATATGGACACACGAGCAACTGATAAGGGGCAGATAGGACTTCTTGGCGCTATTTCAATCGGCGTTGGCGGCATGGTTGGAGGAGGTATCTTTGCAGTTTTAGGTTTGGCGGCCGTGACTGCCGGGGGCGCGACACCGGTAGCATTCCTGGTCGGAGGATGCGTCGCCCTTCTAACCGCCTATTCCTACGCCAAGCTATCCGTTGCGTATCCCAACAATGGGGGGACGATTATTTTCATCGACAAAGCGTTTGGCGTCGACTGGTTTACCGGCACAACCAACATGCTCCTCTGGCTGGGTTACATTGTCACCCTCTCTCTTTATGCAGTCGCTTTCGGGAATTATGCGGCGACATTTTTTCCGCAGCACCTGCAGACACCGGTGATGATCCATGTCTTGATCACCGCGGGGATCGTGTTGCCGACTGCTCTGAACCTGCTGAGTGCTGCAATCGTAAGTGAGACGGAAGTGTATATCGTTTCCCTGAAAATTGCCATTCTCATACTGGTAATTGCGATGGGTTTCGGTGGCATCGATCCACAGCGCATCCAACCGAGTGGCTGGCCGTCACCGCTGGCGACTATGGGTGCCGGAATGCTTATCTTTGTGGCATACGAAGGCTTTGAACTCATCGCAAACACAACCGCCTCGGCAAGGAACTATCGCAAAACAATTCCGGCAGCTTACTACATCACAGTTTTGTTTGTGATACTGCTCTACGTTTTAATCGCTTTGGTCGTGGTTGGCTCATTGACACCGGAAAAAATAGCGGCAGTACAAGACTTCGCTTTGGCTGAGGCGGCCCGACCGTCTCTGGGGCAGTTGGGGTTTACGCTTGTTGGAATAACGGCTGTACTGGCGACCCTTTCCGCCATCAATTCGACCCTGTATGGCTCCGCCCGCCTGAGCTACTCCATTGCGACTGAGGGAGAATTGCCCAAAAGCCTGGAAGACAAAGTCTGGAACCAACCCGTCGGTTTGCTGATCACGGCCGGAGCAGCGATCGCCTTATCGAACCTCGCCGACCTTTCCAGTATTTCGATGATGGCAAGTGCAAGCTTTCTGATCATTTTCGCCCTCGTCAACCTCGCTAATCTGGTCCAGTGGAAGGAGGCGAAGAGCAATCGGCTGATTGCTCTTTGCGGTGTACTTCTCTGCGTGGCTGCATTCCTTTCACTGATGGGACACGTAATTCAGAACAATCCTTCGCAGCTCTGGGTCCTGGTCGGGTTGATCGGACTGTCTGGTGGGCTCGAAGGGGCGTATTTTCTTTTCCTTAAAAAAGAAGGGCAAAAGGAGCGAATTCAAGCAAAACACAGGGGGGGGGGCGTTTAATTAATGAATTATGGGCATTGAAAGCGAGAAGAAAACTGTTTATGAGATGATACGGCTGTTCTGTCGTCGACAACATGACCATGACGATACGGTGTTATGCCCGTCATGCGCTGAGCTCTTCGATTACGCAGAAAAGCGTCTTTCAAAATGTCGGTTTGGTGATGAGAAACCGCAGTGCAAGAACTGCTCCGTTCACTGCTATTCACCCAAAATGCGAGAAAGGATATCCGAGGTCATGAAATATTCGGGGCCGCGTATGCTTTTTGTACATCCTGTTGTGGCTGTCTGCCACTTTCTCAACAGGAGGAAACCGATATAAAAAAAGCCATCATAAATCCCCGATAGCTTGTACAATTTGTTATGTCCCCCAAATTGCAGACAGGAGGGAAGACCATGCCGAGAAGATATGAAATGTACATCGACGGTAACTGGACTGGCGCACAGGGCAACGAGATGTACAATGACTGCAAGCCTTTTACCGGGGAGGTTTTCGCTGTGGTCCCCGCAGGTGAACGCATCGATGCCAGGCTGGCCGTCGATGCCGCAGCCAGGGCGTTCCCGTCATGGTCACAGACGCTGCCTGCTGAACGGCAAAAGCTCTTTCTGAAGGCGGCGGAAGTTCTGGAAAAGAAACGGGACGAGATCATTTCGATTCTCACCGATGAAACCGGTTGTACATTTCCTTTCGCAATGTTTCAGGCTATGTTTACCCCGGGCCTTCTCCGCGAGGCTGCGTCACAGGTGTATCAGGCTTCCGGAGAAATCATCCCGTCCGACGTGCCGGGGGCCATCAATATGGCAGTGCGTCGCCCTGTGGGCGTGGTTGCCGGAATCGGCCCATGGAACGCTCCTCTGATTCTGTCTCTCCGCTCCATCTGCATGCCGATCGCTTACGGCAACACGGCGGTGCTCAAACCTTCGACGGAGTCCTCCGTAATCGGCGGCGCGCTGATCGCGGAAGTTTTCCACGAAGCCGGATTTCCAAACGGCGTCCTGAATGTCGTGACGAACGCACCGGGGAAGAGTGGAGAAATCGGGGATGAGTTCATCGAGAATCCGAAGGTGCGGCGAATCAGCCTGACCGGGTCTTCGGCGGTGGGGCGGCAGCTGGCCGAGAAGGCGGGCCGGCATTTGAAACGAGTGGCGCTGGAACTCGGGGGGCAGAACCCGATGATCGTTCTGCGCGACGCCGATATCGACCAGGCCGTGAACGCAGCGACGTTCGGCGGTTACCTCCACCAGGGCCAGATCTGCATGTCGACCCGCCGCGTGATCGTGGAAAAGGCGGTTGCCGATGAATTTACCCGGAAACTCGTGGACAGGGTCTCCAAACTCAAGGTCGGGAATCCCAAAGAGCCGGACACGGTCATCGGCCCTCTGATCAACAGGCAACAACTTCGGAAGGTGGTCGACAGCGTGGCGGCCGCCGTCCGTGATGGCGCCCGGGTTCTGTGCGGCGGGAAGGCCGAGGGATCTTGCTATCAGCCCACCGTCCTGACCCACGTGAGGCCCGGCACGCCGTTTTCATGCGAGGAGACGTTCGGCCCCGTGGTGACGATCGTCGAGGTCGACGGCGAAGACGCGGCCATCCTTGCGGCCAACGACACGACCTACGGGCTGTCGGCGGCTGTCTTCACGTGCGACATTGCCAAAGGATTGGCGCTCGCAGAGCGGATCGAGTCCGGCATTGTTCACATCAACGACCAGACCGTCGGGGATGAACCCCAGGTGCCGTTCGGCGGCTTGAAAGATAGCGGGTGGGGCCGATTCGGCGGACGTGCCGTGCTGGAAGAGTTCACTGAATTGCGTTGGATCAGCGTACAGACAACGCCTCGTCATTACCCTTTTTGACGTGATCGTCCAGGGCGCCCCATCGTTTTGGCAAGAAATGGACGGAAAGCAGAGCGGTTGGGAGCGAGTCTTTTGTGAAAATGACAAAAGAATTACTTGAAAGGAGATCTTATGGAAACGAATACAATCATTTTTCGCCGAATCGGCCTGAGTTCCCTGGTCTGCGTCCTTGCCGTCATGATCGCCTGCATCGCACGGGCAGGGGTCATGGTTCCGATTGCCGGCGATCCGATCGTTATCGATAGCGGCAAGGTAGCCGGCACTCAGCTCGCCTCAGGCGTGCATGCCTACTATGGAATCCCGTATGCCGCGCCTCCGGTCAACGAGTTGCGCTGGCATGCGCCGGCCCCGGTCAAGCCCTGGACGGGCATTTACAATGCCGACACACCGAGACCGGAATCCGTCCAACAGATCCATGCGGCCCGTGCCTTCAATGTATTTCCGCAGATCCAGACGATCTCCGAGGACTGCCTCTACCTGAACATCTGGACGCCGCCCACGGCCAAGGCAGGTGCCATGATGCCGGTAATGGTTTACATTCATGGCGGCGGCTTCAGGAGCGGATCGCCGAACGATCGGGAGATCTCCGGCGCCGAGATGGCGAAGAAGGGGGTTATTTATATCGGCGTGGCCTATCGTCTGGGAATCTTCGGTTTCATGGCGCATCCGGAGGCGACACGGGAATCGGGACATAACGCCTCCGGCAACTGGGGCATTTTGGACCAGATTGCCGCCCTGAAATGGGTGCAGCGAAACATCGCCGCTTTCGGCGGCGACCCTGAAAATGTAACGATCATGGGCGAGTCGGCGGGATCGGAATCCGTCTTCACGCTTCAGTGCAGTCCGCTCGCCCGGGGCCTTTTTGCCAGGGCCAGCGGGTGGAGCGGCGCCAATCTGCTGCCGGGCGGCGTACCGCCGCGCAGCCTGGCCGAAGCGGAAGCCGATGGCGTCAAGCTGCAGCAGGCGATGAAGGCTAAAAATCTGGCCGAAATGCGCGCCATGGGCTGGGACACCGTCCTTGCCGCGATGAAACAAATCGGCGATATGACAATGCGCCCCATCGTCGACGGCTACAGCCTTCCCGATTTACCCGAAAACATATTCAAATCGGGCAAACAGAACGACGTTCCGATCCTGGTCTCTTCCACAGCGCATGACGCGGGCACCAGCATGCAGTTCTTCCAGGTCAAAACGTTGACAGATTTGCAGAAAGCCGTCCAGAAGAACTTCGGTGGTTTCACCGACCAGTTCTACAAACTCTTTCCCGCCTCGACCGACGCCGAGGCTGTCAGGCAGGCGCAAATTGTCGTCGCCGATAACGGCTTTGGTGTTGCCAATCGCGACTGGGCACGCGCCCAGGCGCTCAGCGGCAAACAGCCGTCTTACCTGGTACAGTTTGCGCGCGCCGTGACCTACAGGAAAGACCTGCAATGGATCGGCACGCCTCCCGCCTACGGAGGCGCCTCTCATGCCGGTGATATTTCGTACTGGCTGGGAACCTATAACAACAACAACCCCGGTTGCGTCAGACGTGCATGGTTCGACTGGGACCGGGAACTCTCCGAAAAGATGCAGGACGTGCTGATCGCTTTCGCCCGGAACGGTAATCCCAGCACCAACGCAGTCAAGGTTCCCCGCTACGACCCGAACGACGAGCAGCGGGTCGTTTTTGGCGACACGATCCGGATCGAGAAGATGAACACCGAACAGATCGAATTCCTGCGCGCACATCCAACGCCGCGCGAATGACGAAGCAGAAGGCAGAATATCTTTTTTCAATATGCAACTGCGTCGGAAATATTTATATGAGATGCCGCTTTAATTATTTCTTCGTGCCATTCGTGGTGACAGGTTTTTAGTTCTTGGCTTTTAGCTGATTAACCAAGTACGCAAACATATAGGGATGATATGCCTCAGCGGGTAATTAAAATAATTTTGCCAGGAGAACATGGAAAAGAAGCGCTTGATTTATTGGGAAGCCAGGAAAGTCTTATTTTTTGGCAGGAAGAGTCATCCGAGGCCAACTTTGTAGCCAGTGTTCTAACTGACCTTGGAAATAGCGAAGCACTTATGGACCTGTTTGAAAAAGAGTTCTCTTCTATAACAGGGTTCAAGTTGATTCTTTTTCCCGTTGAAGCATCCATCCCACGTATGGATGTATCCGAGAAAGGTGCATCCGATTCCAACTTGGATAGCGCCAAAAACGAACAGAAAAGAAAAACAAGAATCAGCCGAGAAGAGCTTTATTCAGATATCGTAGACAGCACAGAATTATCAAACATATTCGTTTTAATGACGATACTTTCGACTGTTGTTGTGGCAATTGGCCTCTTAAAGAATAATGTGGCGGTTATTATCGGAGCAATGGTAATCGCGCCCTTTCTGGGGCCGAACGTAGCCCTCGCGCTATCGACAAATCTCGCTGAGCATAAACTGGGGATGAATGCTCTCAAGACATTATTATCAGGAATAGTAATTGTCCTTTTGTTATCTGCCGGTATGGGGTATGTTTTCAAGACAGATCCGACCATTCCCGAAATAGCCATGAGAACCCGGGCGGATCTTTCCGATATTATTCTGGCCCTTGCTTCCGGCTGTGCAGGGGTGCTTGCATTTACAACAGGCTTATCTTCCGCAGTTATCGGCGTTATGGTCGCTGTAGCGCTTTTGCCTCCTTTGACCGTTTGTGGTTTGCTGCTGGGTACAGGACAAATCAGGGCGGCTATTGGCGCATTCGTGCTATTCATTACCAATATTATCTGTATCAATCTGTCCGGTGTCATAACTTTTTTGTTTCAGGGGTTCAGCCCCCGAACATGGTGGGAGGCTGACAAAGCCAGGAAGGCAACTCGTAAAGCCTTGGTGTTGTGGTCTATAATTTTAATTGTTCTTGCCGCGACAATTCTTCTTCGACAGACAAAATTATGAAATGAGTAACCACATGCTTTCAGAAAACATCAGAAATCTTGCCGATGCTATGGGCATAGACACTTTGGGCTTTGCTGAGGCATCGGAATTTTCAGACTATGCTTTAAGCTCTTCACCCCGGCGAAATCCGAAATTGTCTTTACCGGATGCAAAATCGATTATCGTAGCGGGTATTTACATTGGAGGGCTGACCCTGGCCGCATGGGCAGACCCCTGGTACGGGCGAACCAGCAGACTCTATCTTTCAGAGTTTTTCCTGGATGTTGTGAAACCGCTTGAACCAATTGTAAAATTTTTAAAAGAGCTGGGTTATGAGGCAATTGTTTGCGATAGCTCAACAAAAGGCGGATCTATTCTTCCATTGAAACTTGCAGCAAAAAGAGCGGGCCTGGGATGGCAGGGTAAGCACTCTTTGATTATATCAAGAAAGTTCGGGACATTCCTTGCGCTTGGCGGAATTATTACAAACGCCGATCTTGAACATAACACCAGGGAAGAACCTGATCGTTGCGGAAAATGCAACAAATGCCAGGAAGCCTGTCCTTTGGCGGCATTAAACAAGCCATATGTTCTGAATAGAAAAAAGTGTCTCTCGAGTTTATTGCAGGATGAAGACTTACCGGAGAATGCTCATGCCGCAATTGAGAACAGAGTCGCTGATTGTGAAATATGCCAACAAGCTTGCCCATGGAACAAAAAACATATCGTCCATCCTTTAGCGACGAATATGACCGAATCGTTTCAAAAGAAGATTGAAAATTGGGAGAGTTTTTTTCACTTGCCTGATCTTGTAAATATAACAGAGAAAAAGTACAGAGAAAAACTGGGCCATCTGAATACAGGCATACCATACCGTCTATTCCGTCGAAATGTACTGATTGCAATGGATAACGCAAAAAGTAAGTGCGGGTCTAAATAACAATATTTTAACATACAGAACGGTTTATATATAAAGTTCTTCTCCAACTGAATTGGAGAAGAACATCATTTGTCAAAATGCGAGGTGTCCGGAGATGTCAAAAACTGAACTTGGTACATCATTCCAAACTGGACAGAATGAAGTCCGGTGCTATAGATCGCCTAAGATTGAAATCAGAACCAGCGATCTTGAAGGACGAGGCGTATTCGCTAAAACGAGGATCGAGAAAGATGAAGTCGTGGCCATAAAGGCAGGCCATATTATAACTTCAGATGAACTCACCGAGATAACCTCGTCAGTTGGGGACTACGCCCTTCAAATCCACGATGGGCTGTATATGGGTCCGAGATCCAAAGATGAAATCGATCGAATGGTGATCTTCATCAACCATTCCTGCAATCCCAATGTCGGATTTTCAGGCCAGATTGTCTATGTGGCAATGCGCGACATTGAACCAGGAGAAGAGTTGTGCCATGATTATTCCATGGAAAGGGCGGATGATTATTCCCTGGAGTGCCGGTGCGGCTCAGACTATTGTCGGGGAAAGATCACCGGGGACGACTGGAAGCGCCCGGACCTTCAAGAAAGATATGGGGATCGCTTCTCGTCGTACATCCTCGAAAAAATAAAGAGATCCAAAGTGAAATCCTAACCGTATTTCCCTATCTAATTTGTCGTTGATCAAAGGAGCGAGTTTTGAGACGAGACGTGTTAAGTCGTTACGAAAAGGACGGACAAGGAAATATTATTCTCGATGTTTCTGCAAGACGGGTGGAGGACCTGTATAACGACTTTGACAAGAGCGCTCCTTATATCCGGCGGGACCTGGATCAAGATCTTGCCGACTATCTGATTGATTGCGCTCGAGAATTGGCCCGGGTCCAATTCACAATCCGATTCACCTTAGCTGATATTCCGGATGAGCCGAAATCTTTGCGTATTAAGCGTAGCTTGAATACCTACTTTCTGTATCTCGCCGAAACTGAGATTCAGAAAATTCTGCAGATGTTCCGCCGCTCGTCGATTCTATTCGCTATCGGCCTCGGCATTTTGTTTGCCGCTGTGTCGCTGTACCGAATGCTTGGGCCTGAACGGTCCGTAACCGCCAACGTATTCGCTGAGGGGTTGACAATAGCTGCATGGGTCTCGTTGTGGGAGGCGCTGGCCATTTTTTTGGTCGAGTGGTTCCCTCACCGCAAAAATGTCGTGCTGTACCGACGGCTGGCAAATGCCCCAATTATATTTCGTTCAAAGGCGTTGTTTGAATCCCGTCCGGACAAAGAAAGACCCAACGGTTCTTCTCCAAATTAGTTGGAGAAAAGGATTCCCCGTTCAAAGTCCGGGATCTTCGACAAGGATTCGATGGGTCGAGGGGTCGATTGATTAGGAGAGGTCAAAGCAACTTGTTCACTTCCCACTTTTGAGTTCCATAATAATCTCTTTAACATTTTCGACAAGATCTGAAAATTGTGATGAGGCATAGCGGATAAAGTTTTCATAACTTTTGATCGCTTCATCGAGGAGACCTTTTTGAGCGAGGGCGATTCCCAGATTATAATGAGCCTCTACAACCTCCGGCGCGGTTCTTAGAATACCTCTGAATTCAAGTATCGCCTCATCCGTCAGGCCCTCATTTATAAAGTCAACCCCACGCTGAAACCGATCGGGTATATTTTCTAAATTTCTTATCAAACCTTCTATGTATATTTTGATCCCGCCGTTTGTCAGGCCTTTTTCTTTAAGTGCATCTTCCAGATTGGATTTAAACACCGGATCTTCCGGATTGATCCTTAGTGCCTCCCGATACTCCTTTATCGCCTCGTCGATCATCCCTTTCTTCTTAAGGGAATATCCCAGATTGGAGTGGGCCGTCGCTGACGCAGGATTGATTCTCACGACCTCTCTATATTCCGTAATCGACTCATCCATAAGGCCTTTCATGGTGAGTGCGACACCCAGATTAGAATGAATCTCCGCATCTTCCGGGGTGATTCTCAGGGCTTCCCTATATTCCTTGATTGACTCGTCAAACAGGCATTTCGCCCTCAGGGCATCCCCCAGATTGAAGTGAGCTTCCGCATTTTTCATATCGATCGCCAGGGCTTCTCGATATTCCTTGATGGCCTCATTCAGCGACCCTTTTTGGGCCAGGGCCTTCCCAAGATGAAGATGGGCCAATGCATGCCCCGGATGAATCCTTAAAGCCTCTCGATATTTCGCGATGGCCTCATCCATCGAACCTTTATTTGCAAGGGCAATTCCAAGATCAACGTGGGCATTTGCATCATCAAGCCGAGTGTTTCCGGTAACTGTCATATGGTGTATCCTTATCAGCCGGGCTGACCGCAGGCATAAGACCAACGGGCAGCACCAAAATCCATGCCTTTCCGGTTTAAAAATATCTAACCACCCTGTTTTTCACAGATTTTAAGCATATTTTCAACAAGAAATGTGCCACATTCATGCTGGGTTTATCTTGATATCTTAGGAATGGTTTATTAAAGTGTCCAAAAAGTATGATTCGAAAAAGGGTGGCCAGGCACCGCGTGGTCCATCCGAACCGGTTTGATTGAAGCTGGGCAACAACATACAGAAAGGAAGATGGGTATGAAAAAAATTCTATCGATCCTGGTTCTTATATTGGCGGCAACGGGAGGGACCCTATTCGCTGCCCAGGTAAATGACGATTCAAACACCATCCAGGTATTTCGAGACTCTCCCGCTGTAAAACCGTTTTTCGATTCGGCATACGGCTACGCGGTATTCCCGGTGATCGGAAAGGGCGGATTCTTCATCGGCGGCGCTTACGGCAAAGGGCAGGTCTATCGCCAGGGTACGGTGACGGGAACAGCTTCAATGTTCGAGGGGTCGATCGGTTGGCAGGCGGGCGGCGAGGCGTTCAGTGAAATTATTTTCTTCGAGGACGAACGTGCCTATAACGAGTTTACCAGCGGAAATTTCGAATTTGAGGCGAACGCCCATGCCGTTGCCGTCACGGCGGGAGCGGGCGCGAGCGCGGGGACTACCGGTGCCAATGCGGGCGCGAGCGCAGGTCCCCAGACCGGAGTTCAGGCGCGAACCCAATATTATAAGGGAATGGCCACCTTTGTCCACGCCAAGGGAGGATTGATGGCCGGCATTACCATCGGAGGACAGAAGTTCTCTTTCAAACCGATTAAATAATCCTGAAATTGCATGTCAGGCATGACATCCCCAAAGCGAAGATCTGCCAGCTGAACGCGGAGCGGCTCTTCAAGTTGTGAGTAAAATCAAATTCTGCTTCATCACGATAGAGCACATTGGATAGTCACGTAAAAACCAAGAATTAAAGACTTGTCACCACGAAGAACACGAAGAGCACGAAGAATAAAAAAAACAAACCGTTAAGTATTTTCTTCGTGCTCTTCGTGTTCTTCGTGGTGAAATAGTTCTTTATCCTCGAAAATCGAAAAAGTACTTTTTAGCCGGATGAGTCCAAATTTTGGCTGATTCAATTCAGGGACGGGGGAAAAAAGAAAAAAGTATAGCCTGGGAAACTTATAACCTGACGTCCCGGAACGCTCTTTCCGAAATCCCCAAGTGCCTAATATTGTTTGTGTATTTAGATTGTTAAGCCCTTTTGGGAAGTTTCACCGTAGCGTGACCTTCCTGAACGATATAGTTATCGAAGGTTTCGCACCACCAGATAAGATCGACAAAATAATCATCTCCATTTTTATATTTCCCTGTGACATATCCTCTGTTGGTGATGATGTCGCCCTCCAGAGGATGGGCCTCCGCACACTTCCCTTTCATGAAGGGAACCTGATCCAAGTAGGGCCTTTTATCAAACAGAGCGGGATAGTCCTCTTTGGGTATGGGCGGGATAATCGACTCCGGGTATCCCGGCGGATCGGCCATGATATCCCAGCCCATTCTCTCCAGCCACCCATTGTCCCCCATCCAGTTGTAAATCATATTGGCGGCCCACTTGGCACAGAAGGAATTCTGTACAACCGAGCGTCCGTCACGGTTGGCCTGTTCCACCATTGCCTTGTGCATGGGATCGGTGTCTTCACCCTTTACGAGATGCTCCGGCGGCAAATAGATGCCCTGTTCGTTTTTAACCAGGGTTTTGAATTTCTCCGGATCCAGGATGTCATATTTCAGGTCGGTGGCCCACTGGGGCATGGTGAACATCATGTTCACGGTAATGTCCGCTAGAATGGGTGAGTCCGTGTATGGTTCTATCTGGTCGCCGATGTTGACGTCGTCCCAATACAGCGGTTCGGCGCCGCGGCGTTTTTCCTTTTTCCACATGCCGATGATCTTCTCCCAGTCATCATTGGTGTATTGGTATTTCGGCCTCTGGTGCCACCAGTCGGGACTTTCCCAGGCACGGGTTTTAAATCTCTTGGATTTGTCCTTATGACGGCGGAAGCTCTCTGTCAGCACATTGGCCCCTTCTCCTACCAACTCACCCCGCTGGTTGAATACCCTTCCGGTGCCGCTCAGAACAAATGTTCGGTATTTGCACCCGCCAGCAGGGGTAATGTCCCGGAAATGCCGCTGGTCGACGACGGAGTACAGGATGTCGCCCTCGTATACCGGCTTGTAGAAGCTTGTGGTGCCGTTCCACCGGCTCACCACCATGTAATCGCCGATCCCCGCCGGCATGGCAGGCATATATTCATCCACGATAATCACGGGCAGGGCGATGGGGGCCCCGTAACGGGTTTTTTTTGCATATTCAGGGTCGATGAACAGCGGATTCCTTCCACCGAAGTTATTGGCCTGGCTCATCCTTGCTTCATGGGTGACTTCGCCACGGACATTGTTGCCGTGGGTCCAGTCGCTTCGGCTCAGCAGCTCTTCGAAACTGAGTTTTCCCATGCTGTTGATCCTGTCGAGTTCCGCCTTGAAATTGCCGATAATCCGTTGATCACCTTCATCATACACGCCGGGTTTGAACATTTCCCATTCGTCACCTTTTACTATAGCCATGCCCGTCTGGATTCCGGACCGTGCCC
>JBECKW010000101.1:0-11796 GCA_040235505.1 Desulfobacterales bacterium | reverse complement strand
TCGGCGTTATTAAAGAAAATGAAGCTTTTGTCCGAGATATTGTCTATGGGACCATCAGCAGCGAGCTGATGACCCGGAATATATCCGCCATCGATGAAGTCAGCATGGAGCTGGCGATTCGAAAAGCACTGGGCAAGGTGATTGCCCGTGATGCGATTGCCCGCATCGATTTTGATCGCTTTTCATTGGTGTGATCCGGCCGGGCGGCCTTCCGCCGCATGATGCCGGTGATCCGGGGGAGATATCGGAAGCCCCGGATGCGGAATTTTTCCGAAAGGCTTCACCCATGACAGGTATCTCGAGCTTAAATATTCTGGTGCAACAGGGCGGCAGTACCCAGGAAATGCATCATGTAAAGCAGCAGCTGGCCGATCATACGCAGATGGTGGCGGCCCAGGAGCAGATGGCCAGGGCCGATGAGGCCAAAGGACATGTGCAACAATCGGGACAATCCGAAAAGTCTTATTTGAGCAAGGATAAATCCAAAGAAAAAAAAGACGCCGAACTTTCGCGGCGGAAAAAGAAACAGAAAAAGAGGACTGAGGAAATTACGTTGGGATCAACGGGGAAACTGTTGGATACGGTGGCATGATGGCACTCCATTCCATTCAATACTGGATTGTTTTTCAGATTGTTCTGGATCTGTTTCTGGTGATTCTGATTCTGATGTTCATCCGAAGTTATAAGTCGGATCTTCGCCGGGAAGCGGCCCAGGAGGCGGCCAGACAGGTTATCGACCTGCTGGAACCGATTTTAAACGAAGCTAAAAACACCGCCGCCACTTTTGAGGAGCAGCTCAAGGAAAAAGCGCGTCTGGTCCAAAGCATCAACGAACGTCTGGACAGTCGCATCATCAGCCTCAATCTTCTGCTCAATCGAGCGGCCGCCCAGCTTCCCGACGGGCCTGAAAACAGCCTCCCATCCCAGAGCCACATCTACGATCAACAGAATGCCATTCTGAAACTGTACCAGGAAAACCACGATCCGGAGGAAATCGCAAAGCGGCTTTCCATGCCCAGGGGAGAGGTCGATCTGGTCATCGATCTGAAAAAGAAGTTTACGAGGGGGTCGTGAGGTAGTGGGGATAGTCCCCTCCATTCTGGTTTCCTCTTCAGAGGTTGTCCTTGAGCAAAAGCCCGGAAGAACCTCTCCGCTCAAAAATCTTACGAAGAATCAGACGGTTGTCGCCAAAGTGCTGCGGGTTCTCTCGGAGCGCAGGGCACTGCTGATGATCGGCGGCCGAAAGGTGAGTGCCAAAACCTACCTGCCGCTTCAGGAAGGGCAGAAGGTTCTTTTGAAGGCCGTTCGGGCGGACAACCGGCAGGTGCTTAAATTCGAAGGGCTGCTGGCCGAATCCGCCGGACCGGATCAACGTCAGTCTATCGGATCTTTCGGAAAAGCGCGACCGTATATCATTCTGTCCCAGCTGCTGGAAGATCTGAACGCCTCAAAGGCCGGCGGCCTTTCAGCGGAGCACCTGGGTCGCCTCGCGGCCCTCAAGGACCTGATCGGTGTCTTGAGCCTCAGATCGGACATTCCCCCCACCGGTGATTTTCTCAAGCGCCTCATCGACGGAAACGGACTCTTATGGGAGTCGAAGCTGGCCTCGCTGGTATCAAAGGGCAATCTGCCGTCCGATCCGGCGGCGGTGGAGAAACTGGTATCCGGAGATCTCAAGGCGCTCGTGCTTCAGCTTCTGTCCCATGCCAAGGAAGCCGGCGCACCGGAAGCGTTCACGGGGCGGCTCAAGGAGGTTCTGGAGGGTCTGGAGCAGCATCAGCTCCTCAATCGGCAGTTGCTCGACAACGGAGGGCGATATCTGCTGCCCATTCCCATGGCGGAGCAGCCGCCGCTGAAATTCGGTCAGCTTCTTCTCGGGCTCGGCGGTCGGCAAAAAGAAGAGCCGCCGGAAAACCGCATGGTCACGGTGTCGTTTCTGCTGTCCCTGTCGCACCTTGGTGACCTGCGCGCCGATTTTTCGGTTCTGAAAAAAGGTCTGGCGGGTGTTTTCGGCGTGGCCGACGAGACGGTCCGTTCACTGGTTACCAGTCACCTGCCGGAATTGCGGCAAAAACTTCAAGACCATGGATTTACGGTATACGATATCGCCTGCCGGCTCATGGCGCCTCAACAGCTCTCCGAGATGAGCCTTGTGGCCCAGGCCGTGTCGTCCCCGTCGGACGGTTTTTTCAATCTGGTGGTTTGATGGCGGTGTTAATGCCTATGATGTCATAATATTGACGGGTATTGAGAACATTTTCAATGAGTGAAGGGAAAAACCAAAAAAAATTTTCCCGCAGAGACGCAGAGCCGCAGAGAACGACAAAAACGGAAGGTCGGAAGTTGAAGAGGTAGGATGTTGAGAAAAACTTAATGTTTAAGTATCTTATATTGCAAAATTTATCAACATATTACATTTCAGCTTTTTGTCCTTCTCTGCGGCTCTGCGCCTCTGCGGGGGAACTTGCTTTTGTTTCATAAAAATATGGTTGAAAGAAAAAAACAAAAAAAAGCGGTTGCCCTGATCTATCGTGCCGGTGAGGACAATGCGCCGAAGGTGGCGGCTTCCGGTCGGGGGAAGGTGGCCGAGCGCATTATCGAAACTGCCCGGCAGTACGGCATTCCCGTGAAAGACGATCCGGATCTGGTGGAAGTGCTTTCCAAGCTCGATATCCAGGAGGAGATTCCACCCGGTATTTACGTAGTAGTGGCGGAACTGCTTGCCTTTGCCTATTCGGTGAACGGGAAAAAAGCGCCGGCGTAGGCATTTTTTTCAGGTCTGAATTTACCGCCTGTCCGCGGTCATGTCAGCTGTTATTTCTCATTCCTTATCCCCAGCCAAGATACAACCTGCTGATATAAAACAAATGTATTTCGTATTGAATTCCATTCACCGGGCCCGCGTCCGCGAGAAGTCTCTGGCATTGATATTGCAGAGTTTACCAGCATCAAGTGAGAATCAAAAGGAGCCAGGGGCCGTGATACAGGAAATGAGATACGCCGTACAGGGGGCCATCCGTCAGGAAAAGCGATTGGAAAATATTACCAACCACATGGCCAACGCATCAACCACCGGGTTTAAATCCCAGGTGCTTTCCTTTGACGATATGCTGCAGGCGCATATGACGATAGACACCCGCCAGGGGGATCTTGTTTCCACAGACAGCCCACTCGACCTGGCCATTTCTGGAGACGGCTTTTTCAAAGTTCAGACCGATCAGGGGGTTCGATATACCCGCAACGGAAATTTCGGTGTGAATACCGATGGGGTCCTCATCACCAGCGAAGGGAATCCGGTGCTGGGCACCCATGGACCCATCACCATCAAAGGGGAAAATGTCACCATAAAAAATGTCACCATAAATGATTCCGGTCAGATCGACGTGGATAACACTGTTGTCGGGACCCTCGACATCGTTACGTTAAAATCCACGGACAAGCTGAGAAAAGTCGGCAACTCGCTTCTGGCCTACGACGGACCGAAAACGGATGAAACGACGCCGACACATTGCGAAGTCAAGCAGGGGGAGCTGGAACAGTCGAATGTTGAAGTCGTCAAGGAAATGACGAACATGATCGAGACCAATCGGTTTTACGAGTCGTTCCAGAAACTGATGCAGACCATTGACGAACTCGATGGCAAGGTCATCAGTGATGTCGGAAGAGTTGCCTGATTCGCCATCGCGGATCATCGGCAGGGAAACAGCAAAAAATAAATTGGAGGCAAAAGATGCTTCGAGGATTATGGACCGCAGCCACCGGCATGGTCAGCCAGCAGCTCACCATTGATACTTGCGCCAACAACCTTGCCAACGTCGGTACGACCGGGTTCAAGAAAAGCAGAAGCAATTTCCAGGACCTGATGTACCAGACCACGAAAATGCCGGGTGCGACCACCACAAACGGTACCGCAGTACCGGTGGGCATCCAGACGGGCATGGGATCTCGACCCGCCAGCGTTGAAAAAATCTACAGCCAGGGGGATTATCAGCAGACCGGCAATGATTTGGATTTTGCCATCGAAGGAAAAGGGTTTTTCAAGGTGCTGCATGGAGATGAAGAGCTTTATACCCGGGCCGGTAATTTTACGGTGGACAGCGAAGGATATGTCTGCACTGCCGACGGCGACCGGCTTCAGCCGGAAATTGCGCTTCCCGAGGAGACCACCTCCATATCGGTTCAATCCGACGGTACCCTGACGGCCTTTGGCGGTACGAACGGAGAAGCGTTGGTTAACACCAATATTCTGCTTTACTCATTCATGAACTCAGCGGGCTTGAGCGCTGTCGGGGGCAACCTTCTCAGGGCAACCGATGCATCCGGTGAGGCGATAGAGGGGACCCCGGGAAGCGACGGGTACGGTACGGTTGCCAACCAGTATCTGGAGATGTCCAATGTCAGCGTGGTGGAGGAAATGGTGGCCATGATTGTTGGCCAGCGAGCCTACGAAGCCACTTCAAAGGCGCTTCAAACCGCCGACAGTATGCTTCAGATGGCCAATAACGTGAAGCGGTAAGAAAACAGAGGTCAGAGGCCAGAGGTCAGAGGTCAGAGACATAAAGTGACAAAGGCACAGAGGCACAAAGGGAAAAGCATAAAGTGATAAAGGCACATAGGCACATAGGCACAAAGGCACAAAGGGGTAAAACGAATGTCATCATTCGACGTTCTCTCACTGTTTTGTGCCTTCTGTTGATGTTTTTTCCGGTTGCTGATGGCTTTGGCGCGGATTCTGCGGCTGGAGGTTTGCAGGACAGCCTGCGTATTGTCGTGTCCCAGATAACCCAGGTGTCGGGTGAGCGGATTTTGATGGGGCAGGTGGCGAAAATATCGGGCGGCGATGAGACGCTTCGGCAGGAAATCGCCGGGATCGATTTGGGGCCTGCTCCCCGAGCGGGGCAGGAGCGGCCCGTCAGCGGGAACGCTATCGCTGTTGCGTTGGCGGATAACAAAAAGCTTCCGGAGGGGAGTAAAACGGTTATTCCCGATACGGTGGTGGTGAAAGGTGCCTACCAGGAACTTTCCGAAGCTTCCCTTGAGGGTGCTTTCAAACGCTATGTTAAAAAGGCTGCAGGCGGCGATGAGGTGGCCTTCAGCCGGATGGATGTCCGGGGGATAAAGCCGCTTCCCGTGGGCAATGTTTCCTTGACGCCCGTCGGCGGCATGAGAGGGAAGGTTAAAGGCAATACGACTCTTCGGCTGGCGGTGGCGGTGAACGGGGAATCCTGCGGCCAGGTGACGGTTTCCGGCTGGGTGGATCGATATGCGCAGGTGGTGTTTACCGCGCGGCCGATCGACCGGGATACGATCCTTTCGAAAGACGATCTTTGTCTTAAACGCATCAATATCGCCAAGGCACCGGATCAGCTTGTTTTTCATATCGCCGATGCCGTCGGCAAGCGGGTGCGTTCGAGCTTCCAGGCCGGGAAATGCCTTCAACAGCACAAGCTTTTCGAGGTGCCCCTGGTGGAAAAAGGAGACCGGGTAAAGCTGTTGGTGGATGCCGGTCCGGTGAAAATTTCCACCCTCGGGATCGCCAAAACTGACGGCGGTGCCGGTGACCAGATCCGGGTGGAAAACGTATCGTCCCGAAAGATGGTGGTCGGACGCGTTGTGGACGCTTCCACAGTGGAGGTCTTGTTTTAAGGAGAAATCTGTTATGACGGATCGGTTTATAAGAACAATATTGGTGGGTTCCATCATTATGGCGGTCGCCGCCTTTCAAGGGTGCGCCGTCAATCCCAAGGAAGCCGAAATCGACACCATCGAGGCCAACCAGATGCAACGGCTGATGGATACGGTTCCCCAACAGCCGGCGGCCGCCGAGGGATCCCTCTGGCGCGACGGCGCATCGAATCTCTACGTCGATGCCAGGGCCCGGAGAGTGGGTGATACCATTACGGTGGCCATCGTGGAATCCTCCTCTTCAAAAATGGCGGCCAATACCAGTGCCGATCGAACCTCGAGCATCGATGCCGGTGTGGACAACGCCCTGGGCTATATGCGGGCTCTTGAGGAAAAAAATCCCCGTCTCGGGGCGGATTCCAGCGGCACACAGGGAAACAGCCTGATTAAGGGGAGTCTCACCAACAGCCAGAAAGGCACCGGCAGCAGCGACCGAAGCGGCAGCATCACCGCCTCCATCGGCGCCCGGGTGGTGGAGGTCTACCCCAACGGCAATCTGGTGATTTTCGGCCGTCAGGAGATGAAAGTAAACAACGAGACGCAGTACATCATTGTTTCCGGGGTTGTAAGGCCCGAGGATGTAGACTCGAACAACACCATTCAGTCCACAAATCTGGCCGATGCGCATATCGAGTACGTCGGCCGGGGAGCCATCGCCGACAAACAGAAGTCGGGATGGGGGACACGGCTGGTGGATAAGATATGGCCGTTCTAGAAAAAACAGGCACAGAGGCACAAAGGCACAAAGTTAACAACCTCGATTTGCCCACTGACCGGGGGCCAGTGAGGAGCGGAGCAAAAAGTCTATGAAGAACAAGGCAATGATAATTCTTATGGTAGCCGTGGCGACCGTGTGTCTCTGCCAGTCGGCTTGGGCTGCCAGGATCAAGGATGTGGCGTCCATCAAGGGGGTTCGCGACAACCAGTTGGTGGGATATGGCCTGGTGGTGGGACTTGACGGAACCGGGGATAAGCAGCAGACGCGTTTTACCGTTCAATCCCTCGTCAATATGCTGGAAAATGAGGGAATTCGGGTGGATAAAACCAAGGTGAAGGTCAAGAACGTGGCGTCCGTCATGGTGACGGCCGATATGCCGCCGTTTTCGAGGATCGGAAGCCGCCTGGACGTGCTGGTTTCTTCCATTGGAGACGCCCAGAGCCTCGTAGGGGGAACGCTGATCATGACGCCCCTGAAAGGCGTGGACGGTAAAATTTACGCCCTGGCCCAGGGACCGGTTTCCGTCGGCGGCGTGGGGGCCAGCGGCGGCGGGGGCAGTGTAACGGTCAACCATCTGGAAGCCGGCCGGATCGCAGACGGGGCCAGTGTGGAACGAGAGATTCCCATGAGCCTCGAAGGAAAAACCTCACTGACCATGATGCTTTCCGAACCGGATTTCACCACCGCCAGCCGGGTTTCCGATGCCATCAATACAGCTCTGGGACAGTCGGCGGCCAAGACGATCGACTCGGGAACCCTGGAGATTCAAATCCCGAAGAACCGCCAGGGCAATGTGGCGGCATTTCTTGCCGATATCGAACGCCTTCAGGTGACCCCCGATTCAGTCGCAAAGGTGGTGATCAACGAGCGTACCGGCACCGTGGTGATGGGAGAGAATGTCCGGATCTCCACCGTGGCCATATCCCACGGCAATCTGAGTATCAGCATCCAGGAATCCGCCCAGGTGTCTCAGCCGGCGCCTCTTTCGACGGGGGGAAGGACGGTGGTGACGCCCCAAACTCAAATTTCCGTCGAGCAGGAAAAGAAAAACCTGATGGTGGTAAACGGCGGGGCGACGATCGGCGAGCTTGTGAGTGCACTCAATGCCATCGGTGTCACCCCCAGGGACCTGATCAGTATTTTCCAGGGCATCAAGGCCGCAGGCGCCCTTCAGGCGGAATTGGAGATTATCTGATGAACGTAACGTCCGCACAGATGTCGGATCTTCTCGATATGTCGCAGGTCGATAAATTGAAAGGCGACCAGAAGGACCGCGAACTCAAGAAGGCATGCGCCGATTTTGAGGGCGTCCTTTTGAATTTCATGTTCCAGAGCATGGAAAAGACCGTCGGCGAAGGGGGTGTTCTGGGCGATAGTTTCCAGCGCAAAATGTACCAGTCCCTTTATCTCCAAAAGATTTCAGAAAAAGTCGCAGAAGAAAGGGATTTCGGCATCGGGGATGCCCTGTATCGGCAACTCAGCGCTGCAACGAAAAATGAAAATAGTGGCGATAGCGATACCACGCCGGCCGGTGGCATAAAGGATGCGCCAAGCGCCGTTTTAACGGGTCATCACCGGAAACCGGCTTAAGCCGACGATGTCCATGGCCGATAACGATATCAACGGGACCAAACGAAGGAGACTTGCCATGAGCATGGCCGACGGTTCAATGGAAACCCTGTTTCAGGAAAAGCTGATGTGTTACCACAAGCTGGTGGAGCTTGTGAAAAACGAAAAAAAACAGATTGTTGAAGCTGACGTGACCGCTTTGTGGCAAATGTCGGCGAAAAAGCAGGCTCTGGTTGCCGAAATCCTGAGCATTCGGGGGCGAATACTCGAAGCCGCCACCGCACGGTCCATCGACCATGGGATGACATCCGGGAATTTTCAGGCATTGCGATTCCTATCTCTTTTGCCGGCGGAGGACAGGCGGCGGCTGAGCGGGTTTCAGTCCTCCCTGCTGGCGCTTAAAAAGCAGATCCAGGGCATTTGCCGGGACAACAAGCGGTACATCGAATCGAAACTCGGGATGATCGACGAACTGATGGCTATCATCACGGGCCAAAAAACGCAGGGCCGGGAGTATGGTAGCGAATCGGCCGGCGCCGGGTACGGGCGGCCGATGCTGATCCGCCGGCAGGTCTGAAAATAAAATAATAAGCCAAGGAGGGCGTATGCTGGTATTGACCAGGAAGGTCGGAGAGAAACTGCTTGTCGGCGAGGACATTCTCGTCAGTGTGATCGAGGTAAACCGTGGAAGCGTCCGGTTGGGGGTTGAAGCGCCCCAGTCGGTATCCATATTGAGGTTCGAAGTGTATGAGCGAATACAGGAAGAAAACCTGAACGCCTCCCAAAGCGTATCACCCACGGATATTCAGCAGGCGGCGGCGTTCTGGCGGCAAAAAGGGGCGCTACAGGAGAAGGGGCAGGCAAATGAAGATTGATACAAAACAGTTCGGTGGCATGGAAATCGAAGAGAGTGAGATTTACACCATGCCGGGCGGCATGCCGGGGTTTCGGGGCATGAAACGGTTTGTCATCATCGAACGGCAGGAAATATGGCCGTTTGTATGCTACCAGTGCCTGGATGACCCCGGCCTGTCATTTTATATTATGGATCCGGCGCTCTTTATGCCGGATTACAAGCTGGACATGAAGCAGGCGATTCTGGAAGCCGGGTGGGAAGGTGACCGCCCGGAAGACATCAAACTCTATGTGGTGGTGAATACATCGGCGGGGGTTCCGGAAAAAATCACCGCCAATCTGATCGGTCCCCTGGTGGTGAACATGCGGCGGCATGAAGCCGACCAACTCGTGCTGCACAAAAGCCCATACTCCCATCAGCATCTCATTTTTTCCCAGCCGCTTTCCCCACCGGCAAAGAACAAACCCATGAGCAGAGAGCAGGCGGTTCCGGCGTGAGAAATGCTGGGACGCTTGAAGGCTGGGAGGCCGGGAGGCTAAAAGCTGATATTGTAAGCCTGCAGCTAAAACGAACGATTACAAAAACTGAGGGAGAGCAAGAAAAAGGCCGGCAAATTTCATTTGCCGGCCTTTTTTGCGTTCATACCTGCTATAAATTGCAGGCTCATGGTTTTATCAGTTTCAGCCTCCCGGCCTCCCAGCAGTCCAGCCTCCCAGCCTCTTAAGCTTGTTTATCGAACAGAATTCCGGCCATCTCTTCCATTTTGGCCGTCAGGTTCAATGCCTCCTCCGAAGGGATTTGCCGGATCACTTTTCCGGTTTCCTTGTCTATGACCTTGATCACCATCCGACCGGTGTCCTTGTGCTTTGAGAAGGAGATTCCGATACTGTGCATGGTTTCAATGTCCTGCTCGAGGCCCTTGAGCATTTCCTCCGTTACCTGGGGGCTGTTTTCCTTCTGAAGTCCCTCTGCGGTTTTATCGGACGCTTTATCAGTCGTCTGCAGGGGCGCCGCTTGGGTCGACTTGATGTTTCCGCCTCCCTGTGTGTTCAGTATGTTGTTGTTTATGGCTTCAAACATGATATACCTCGCTTTCCTCAGCGTTTTTCAAGGCGAGCGGCATTTCCGGCCTTTGCATCCATGCAAACAGCCGGACCATGTCATCTTTTTGCCGGAATCCCAACGGCGATAGACCGATGGGCGCAAACCATCAGTCGTTGCATTTCATCTTTGCCCCATGAGCTTACTTGCTCTAAACGCTGTTTGCTGCCTCCGCCGAGTTGTCCAGTTTTTTCATTACCGCATCGTAAGTGTTCAGGGATATTTCCGGCAGTGTTCCTCTTTCCCATTTTCTCATTTCTCCGGATTTTGTACGGCCGTTCTCAAAACTTGTGCCGCCCGGCTGCCCAGCCGTCTCGCCACCCTGCGGGTTTACCTATAAGGCGAACTGCACACTTCTTTCAGGTGCGGGTGCCGACATGTTCGTTATGATATGAGAAGGCGCAGTGGCCCGTCTCAGTTCTTTCAATGCGGTTTCAAATCCGTCTTTCAGGGTTGATATAACCTGTTCTGCCTGTTCCAATGCTTTGATATCGTTGTTTTTACTGGCTAACAGCAGGCGATCCATGACAAACTGATAAAGGCTGCTCAGCCGCGTTGAAATTTCCCCCCCCTTTTCATAATCCAGGGCGCACTCCAACTCATTGATGATGGCCATGATCTTGGAAATATTTTCACCCCGGATTCGGGCTGACTTTCCCATCATACCTCTTTTGGCGCAGCCGATAAAAAGAAGTGCTCCTTCATAGAGCTTCAGAAGAATCATCCGTTTGTCTTCAAGGGTATTGGCGGCGGATTTTCTATAAGCGCTGAATCCTTTCTGGTACATGAAAAATCCCTTCTGCTGCTTTCAGTTATTTTTTTGTCTATTTTTAAAATGGTCTTGCCAAAAATTCACGAGACATATGATCCGAACCGGGAGGGGAGTCCCGATGGTCGGGACTCCCCCTGTACCCAATTCAGGTCAGGTTACTGCTGAAGCAGAGTCAGGGCGGTCGCCGGCAGCTGGTTGGCCTGGGCAAGCATGGCCACACCCGCCTGCTGCAGAATCTGCGCCTTGGTCAGGTTCGCGGTTTCCAGCGCGAAGTCCGCATCCACGATCCTTGAGCGGGCCGCGGTTACATTTTCCGCGATGTTCGACACGTTGGCGATGGTCGACTCGAAACGGCTCTGAATCGCGCCCAGGGTGCCGCGGAATGTATCCACGTCTGCAATTGCGTCGTCCAATACGCCCAGTGCGTCAGTGGCACGGGAAGCAGTGGAAAGGCCATAAGCACTGAGATTAAGACCACCGGCGCTGGTTTGCATGTTGGCGATGGAACCAAAGCTTACCGTAATGGTATCACCGGCATAAGCACCCACCTGAAAGACCGCGGTGTCCATGCTGCCGTTGATCAACTTCCGGTCGTTGAAGGAGGTAGAGCCTGCGATCCGGTTAATTTCTTGCCGAAGCTGATCGAACTCGGCGTGCAGGGACGCACGGTCGGTCGAGGAGTTCGTGTCGTTGATGGACTGAATCGCCAGCTCACGCATCCGCTGCAACATGTTTGTGATCTCGTCGCAAGCGCCTTCTGCGGTCTGGGACAGGGAAATGCCATCGTTGGCATTCCGGGCGGCCTGGTTCAGACCGTTGATTTGAGATGTCATCCGGTCTGAGATGGCAAGGCCGGCTGCATCGTCCTTTGCGCTGTTGATGCGAAGACCGGATGAAAGGCGTTGAAGGGAAGTGTTCAGAGCAGACTGTGAACCGGCGAGGTTTCTCTGAGCGTTCAACGAAGCGATGTTGGTGTTGACTGTAAGCATAATATTCCTCCATGAATTGAGTTGAGTTGATTTTCGGCATCCTTGCCGTTTCGACATTCGGGCTTTGTGGTTTGGTTTGTTCCCCCTTTCCCGCCCTGCCTGTCAT
>JBECKW010000056.1:0-2705 GCA_040235505.1 Desulfobacterales bacterium | reverse complement strand
CCTCCTGAGCGGCTTTGGTCCGCTCAAGGGGCAATATGCTGACTCAATAAATATGATCGTGATCCAATTTCAGTATGGTTTCCCCATCCTGTTTGAATCAGGGAAAAGCGATGTTCACGGTTACCGTTCCCGCATTGGTCACCGTAAGGTCGCTTGTCTGTGTGGTCTGGCCGTCCGATGACGCGACCAGGTGGTAATCCCCCGTTGGCAGGGTTACGCTGTAATCTCCAGGAGTCACATTCTCGGAATATACTTCAATTTCCTGAAGGCCGTCATCGCACTGCCCGCTCTTCCGGAAGCTGAGCGTTGCGCTGGAATTTTCATCCGCATCTGGGATCGTAACGGTTCCCTGGACAGTTCCCGTCTCTGCGGCAGCCAGAGAAAAGTCCTGGGTCACCAAATCATTGAGGACCACGGTTTCTCCCACACAATCCGGACTGCGGTCTGAGGCGGAGGCCACGATATTGTAAGTTCCCGGTTCAAGGTACATACTGTAATTTCCCGTGTCATCGGTCAGCGTGGATGTGTAGACTTGGACCTTGTCTTTCTCGTCGGTGGCATTCGAGTCATAAATCTGTGCCGATACCAATACGCCCGCCAGCCCCGTTTGCTGCTCGTCCGTAACGGTACCGCTCAGGATGGCGTTGTTTACGGTATTCACCACCTTTATCGTGGGTTTCAGCAGATACTGCCCGCTGTTGCCGGCCTTTACTACGGACCTGTTTGCATCAAAATCCAGGACCAGGTCCACGGTAAGCCCAGACACGATATCGAACTCATGAACCAGCTTGATACCGGTCTGATACCCGCTGGGAACTTTCAGGTCATGGACATTGTCTTCACTGTCAATCACGTAATTCGGGGAGGGGTGTGTATTGCCGAGAATATTCGTCGAATTATCAGCAGTATCTCCGAGTAGAAGCCGCAACTGGGTGTATGTCCCCGGCTCGAGGTCGGTGATGCCCAGATTTTCCATAATCCCGTTTGTCAGTTCCAAAAGCTTGTAAGTCTGATGAGGTTCCGCCACGGTGGTCCAATTATCTCCGGTACCTTCGAGGTGAGCCTGCACTTCATCGATGGTGACATAAACGGCCTTATAGGCGTCCGTCGATGCATCGGTAAGGCTCAAGGACAAGGTGCCTTTATCCGAATTAGTATCCGAACCATTCGAACCGCCATTGCATCCGGCAAAAAAACCTGCAAAAAACAGCACCATCAAGACAACAAATAGCTTTGAAAACTTCATACCTGCCTCCTTCTCAACTTTCGGTCTTACTATTTCGCCGGGAGTTCGTCCTGCCGACGACTTCCGGACAGGGAATTATTTTTTATGTTTTTCCGCGTTATTCTTTTCCGTTTTTCCCGATTGACTTTTTGTCTGACCCGGTGGGTATTGTTTTTTATGTTGATCGTTGTAGATGTACGGTTTGTCGGTATCCAAGTCCAACGATACGTAACTTCCCAGTTTCACTTTCAAAGCATCCGGCAAGGACACCGACGCCTGCCAATTCGACCCGCTGAGGTAAAAATACAACCCGGAACTGGCTTCGTAATAAACAGAAGCGGACGGGTAATACCGGTATTGATGTTTTGAACGATATCCATAGGCGGGCGCGTGGGCGGGAGGACCGTTTCCGTTGGAATCGGATACGGCGGGATTTTTTTGATCGCTCTGATTGCCGGTGTTCAAGGAAAAGCTGAAACTATCGGCAAAAATGAATGGGGGCCACGACAAAAGAACAGAAACAATTATGCACAAGACGTACGATTTTTTCATATTCCCTCTTCCAGTTTTGCCTGTATCCGCAGCAAAAGGCATGCCGAAAAAGGGTATCCGCTCAAGGCTTATGATTACAGCGTGTTAAACCGATAGTGCTTTTACGTGGCAACTCGGATGTGCAATATTTTTCATTTTCTGGGCAAAAAAATGCAAAATATATCCCAATAAATACCCAATAAATACACCCAATGCCCCTAAATCGGCATAATGTATAATATTACGGGCCTTTTGTGCGAAAAGTCAAATCGCCAACCCTGTGGGCCCCCTTTTACACCTTAAGGGACATGTTCGAACCAACCGCAAAGCACTCCATCTCGATACCGCTCTTTTTGGCTATTTTGCAGCAGTGTTCCACCATCCGGTCAATTTCCGGATCTGTCTTCCAGGGATCGTGGTGAAACAATCCGAAACGTTTCGCCCCGGCGTTCAAGCTTGCCGGTGCCGTGTATGGTCCCGAGCCAGCAGCATGTACATGGCCGGCACCACGAAGAGGGTGAACAGGGTCCCGATGGAAAGACCGGTCATGATCACAAGCCCCATGTTAAAGCGGCCGGCGGCGCCGGCGCCCGTGGCCAGCACCAGCGGCAGCACCCCCAGCACCATGGCCGCCGTGGTCATCAGAATCGGCCGCAGCCGTATCCCGGCAGCCGTCTGGATGGCTTCTCGTTTGGGCGTTCCCGCACGCTGAAGATCGTTGGCGAATTGAGCGATCAGGATGCCGTGTTTGCTGATCAGGCCGATCAGAGTGACCAGCCCCACCTCGGTATAGATGTTCAGACTCGCGCCGCCCACCCCGAGGCTGATGAAGATCATGGCGCCGCAGATCGACATGGGTACGCTGATCAGGATGATCAGCGGATCGCGAAAGCTCTCAAACAGCGCGGCCAGGCACAAAAAAATGATGATCATCGCGAAAATGAAGGTG
>JBECKW010000038.1:0-5828 GCA_040235505.1 Desulfobacterales bacterium | reverse complement strand
TCTTTGGCGATATATTCACATGCGCGGACGGTGAGTGCCGCAATGGTCAAGGTGGGGCCGACAGTGCCGGCAGAAGGGAAGCAGCTTCCGTCGGTGACAAAGAGGTTTTTGACGTCCCAGCACTGGTTGTAGGGGTTGAGGATCGATTTTTTCGGATCTTCCCCCATCCTGACACCGCCGCATTCATGGATAGCAGCCCCCGCCGCCATGCTTTTCCTGAAGACCTTTCGAAAAATGAATCGGCTGGGCCAGGACGCCCGGGGAAGTACTTCCGCCTCCCGGTCGAGCCCCAGGCCGGTGCCCCCGAAATCGATATCGAATCCGCACTGCTCCGCCATCTCCCGGCTCGCCTTCAGCTGCGCCATCATCAACTTCCGCTCGTTCGACGTAAACACGCACCGGATATGCGGCACCGGGATTCCCCATTCATCCTTTCGACGCGGATCGAGGCTGATGGCATTCTCATAATAGGGCGGCATTTCGCCATACCCCATCATGCCGAACATGGCAGGTTGATCGTCCGGGACATACATGCCGCCGATCCCCCCCTGAAAAGCAAAGCCCCGGATGAATTCAGGATGGGTCACGGTATCCAGATTCTGGAATCGCGGAATGTAGATGCCGCCTGCGGGCCCATGGAAAGGGTCCTGGGGAAGCGAATTATCGACCTCCCAGCCGGTACTGTAGGGCACGGACCCGAAGAGGATGCTCGGACACTGGTCCATGAAATACCGTCCGAGAAGACCGGAGCTGTTGCCCAGTCCGGCAGGATGTTTCCCGCAGGTGGAGTTAAGAAGCAGGCGAATCGATTCGATGGTGGAGGCGCAAAGCACAACGATGTTGCCCGAAAAAACCAACCACTTTTTCTTATTTCTGTCGATGCACACCACCCCGTCAGCTCTGCCCGTGTTGGCATTGACCGTCACCTTTTTGGCCACTGCGTCGGTTCGAATTGTCAGCCGGCCGGTTTCCCTGGCGGCCAGTATGGGTCGCGGAATCCGCTTGAGGTTGGGGGATACATGGCGCCACGGAATCACCGAGCGCTCCGGCCATCTTTCCTCGATCTTTTTTTTGAAGTTTTTTTCCAGAGAATTCAAGCGGGTGGTTTTGGCATATCTGCCGTCCGGCAGGTTGGGGATACCCTCCCGGGAGCCGTAAACACCGAGAAAAGCTTCCACCTGATCGTAATACGGGGATAGGTCCGCATACGAGAGGGGCCAGTTCTCCCCGTGCCCGTCCCGGCTCGCCGCCTTGAAATCATAATCCGACATGCGAAGAAAAACACGTCCCCAGGTGTGAAGCCTTCCGCCGAGCTGCTTTCCGCGGATCCAGAGAAAAAAATTCTCCGGGTGGGTCGTGTAGGGGTTTTTCCGATCGTTTATAAACAGGTGCTTGAGCTGATCGCGGAAGAAGGTGAGTCGTGCCTGTATATGCTGCCCCCCCAGTCCGGCACGAATTCGGGGAATCAGATCGATCCCCTTGGGTTTCTTTTCATGGGGAGACGCCAGGAAGTCTTCCTCGGAGATATCGGGACCGGCCTCGAGCAACAGTACTTCCAGCCCCCGCTGGGTCAATTCCTTTGCTGCAAAGCTTCCTGCCGCACCGGAGCCGACAACAATGACATCATATTTTTTTCCGGACATCCACACCTCTATTTCATGGCCGGGGATTTATATATCTCCTGAAGCACCAGTGTGCCCGCCCCTCTGGCCCAGTCTTCATTCGCCCACGGTTTGATGACAATATCCGTTCGGAAATCAGCAGCATCATCAGGCTGGTGTTCATTGACGAACTCAAACATCGGGCCAAGCAGAACGTCACCCGCCTGGGTTCCCCGGCCGACGATAATGATCTTTTCAGGATTGAAAAGTAGTATCAAGTTACAAATGCCGATACCGAGTACTTCGCCCGCTTTTTTATAAATGCCGATAACTTCCGGGTTACCGGCCTTTATCTGCTCAAGAACATCCTCAAACAGAAGTTGCCCTTTCTTTTTAGTACTCCATTTCTGAAGGCCGGAAAACCGCTCGACATCCCTCAATATCGCATCTATCCCCGCATAAGTGGAGAGACGTCCCCTTCCTTTGCCTCTGATTGTCGGACCCTTGGGGTCAATTAAAAGACGCCCGAATTCTCCCGCCATTCCTGATTTGCCGAGTATCAACTGGCCATTCACCACGATCCCCGCACCCACACCGGTTTCTATGGAAACCAAAATGAAATTTTCAAGGCCCTTTCCCTCTCCAAACCAGTGTTCCGCGATGGCCAGATTGTTTGTATCGTTGTTCATATAGATCTTATGGTTGACTCTCGCCTGCAGCATTGTTTTTATATCCACATCGTCCCAGCCAAAAATCGGCATTTTCCGAATTACCCCCGATGCCGAATCCACAAGTGCCGGAACGCTGATACCGATGCCGGATATACTGTCTTTCGAAAAATTAGAGTCCCACAAACAGGATTTAATGGCATAGGCAATCTTCTCCACTAACTCGTCCGGTGAGTATGTATCCTCTTCGAGGGGCAGCTGATAAGTCGCCTTTACCTCGGCCTGAAAATTTATGATGACAACAAATATTTCGTGGTTTTTGATACTTACGCCCATGACATGGGTGCCTTCGGGATTGATGGCCAGAAGAACCGGCCGTCTCCCCCCGGCATACTTGCCCGTTTCCTTTTCAACAATGAGACCTTCTTTTATCAGTTCAGAGGTGATCGAGGTTACCGCCGCCTGGCTGAGGCCGATTGTTTTTGAAATGTCAATGCGGGAAATTTTTTCCGAAATTCGAATCTTATTGAGAATATTGTATCTGTTAAATTCACGAACAAAGCTTTTCACTTGAACGGACATGGCATTCACCTTGATGTGTTTTTTATAAATTCAGGAGCAAATTTTAAATATATTTCAGAATGCAACGCCATAGTCAAGATTGAATAACCTTTCCATTTTATAATGATTATACCGCTTCCGCCTTCCTTCGCCGATCGTATATTTCCGCCACTATTTTGTTGAAAAAGGTTTTGTCGATTTTATAAAACAGCATGGGGACACCCGCCAGCAGAAACATGAGGGCAGGCGCCAGATTACACATCAGGTTAATGCCCGTCAGGGCAAGGGGCGTTTGCTCAACCTTCGGCACATACCCCATGGCACCGATGACAAACATGCCGACGCTGGCCACAAAGGCCGATGCCAGTTTTGTCATGAGACTCATCACGGCGTATATGCTGCCTTCCGCCCGGACACCGGACTTCCACTCCGCATATTCGATGCAGTCCGCCGTCATGCTCCATAACAGCGGCGCGCCAAAACATCCAAAGCCATAAATGATGCTTCCAAAAACAATCAGCGGAATGTTGGTATAGTCGGAGAAAAAAATAATCAGCAATCCGATACCCCCTACCACGCAGCCCACAATAGCGGACAAACGTTTTCCAAGCCGCTTTGCAATTGCCGACGCCATCGTAATTCCCAGGATGACGCAAATACCGATGACCAGCATAAAAACCGTCACGAGATCGGGACGTTTCAAATTGTAGACACAGTAGAACACCAGCATGCCCATTCTTCCAAAAATGGTGGAGAGGCTTAAAAAGCCGTAGAGCATGACAAGCATGAGCGGCGTATTGTGAACAACGGACTTGAAAGAGTCTTTGATGGACAGCTGTTGTCCTTCCGGGGGTGCGATGACCTCTTTGCAATTCTTGAACACCAGCCAGAACAACGGAATGGATAACAGGGAGTAAACGACTGCGGTCACAAAAAAACCTTTTCGCATGTTCTCCCCCCCGAACAGGTGAATCAACGGCAGGGACACGGCGCCGATGACCATTCCCGCAAACATGGAGGCAAACATCCTGTAGGAATTCAGGGAGGTCCTCTCGTTGTGGTCCTGTGTCATGACCGTCGAAAGCGCACCATAGGGGACATTGACGGCCGTATAGGCCATAATGAGACAGAGATACGTCGCATAGGCGTAAATGATTTTTCCGGTTTCCCCAAGGGGAAGCGCCGAAAACGTCAGAATGTTGGCAAGGGCCATCACAACCGGCGCGTAGAGAAGGTATGGCCGGAAACGTCCATATCTGCTCCGGGTTCGCTCCATGATTAAGCCCATAATGGGGTCGTTCACCCCGTCCCATACCCTGGCGATGAGCATCAGCAATCCCACCACAGCCGGCAGCAAACCATACACGTCCGTGTAAAAAAACATGAGAAAAGACGTTACCAATCCCCAACTCATATTGGATGCGAAATCCCCCATTCCGTAACTGAATTTTTCCACGAAACTCAACTCGGATCCATTGAAATCATTGCGGCCGGATGCAGATCCCTGATGGGTCATGTTTTGTTACCCCTTTCCATTTGGAGCCATGAAGCGAACAGGTTTGAACCCTGGGGCATTCCTTCTTAAAAAAGGCACCTCCTGGTGGCTCGATCAATATGAAATTGTGGGATGAATGGTGTTCTGTCAACTTAATTTTTGATATAAATTAAGCTAAGCAACCCATTCTGTCAACAAAAAACAGGGGGTGAAACCATTTATCTGATATAGCATTCAGTAGCACCTTTTTTATTACATCTATATTGAATTAAGATTTGATAACCACAAAATATTTTTATGATAAATTATTAATGGGAAAAAGGGGAGAATTTGGTGAACGGAATTGCGGTCTTTCAGCCGAGTGGCATTAATTCAAGAGGTTAAGTATGAGTCTTTCAGATGCACGGCCGGTTTTTATAAATGTAATCAACAGGGTCTGGTTAAAACCTCAATCCAGAAACAAAAAGGAGTTAACCGGAAATGGTTAACTCCTTGAAGTCTTTGGTGCCGGAGGAGAGAATCGAACTCTCATGGGGTTGCCCCCGCAGGGTTTTGAGTCCACCGGAATCAAAAATCGAAATAGCCGGTCTGGTAAGGGCTTAATATTAAATCGTTTTTGAAATCAACTTTTGGTTTCGTTTGTATTTGGTTGTTAATTTTTGACCTTGACGGGCACAATTTGGGCACAATTTAAGCACAATGCCAAGAGGTTCACGTCCGGTTGCGTGAGAGACTGAGGGGGAGGTTCCCTTGGTCTACTCGACTCCATCAAGCCGGGGCGTTATGACAATTCAGATTATGGTGTGTAATCACACCCCACCTTCACACCCTGACAACGGAACATATGGGAATTTGAAAAGTATACGGTTTGAAAGCCCCTCTCAATGTGTCCCCTCTCGATGCAGTCGCAGGAAATACACCGATTATAAAATGAAAATGCAACCAATTCGGTTTCTTGGCTGGCCGTTACATATTGAGAACAGAGTAATTTATCATAATATAAATGCGTTAACACGTCATTCTATCCTTTGAAGTGCTCGATACTTGTGAGGCGGCCCAATATATTCGAAAAGTGCTTGCAAATTCAGCTGCTTTGATGTCATTAATAATATTTAGGGGTTCAGTGTTCAAACCCGCGCTTCATTTTGAACCTTGCTAATTATTAATTTAAATTTCATTTTAATAGCGCAATGAGCTATTCTATTTCCTACAATCCTGAAATTTGGCCAGCCTTGATAACACTTGCTTTGGTGATCTACCTGGGTACGTATGGTTGGCGGCGGCGAAACATCCCGGCAGCCAAGCCGTTCACCATAGCATGCGTTATGGGTGGGTTCTGGGCGCTTGGGGTGCTCTTTGAACTCTCAGTCGTGGAGTTTTCCGACAAAGTTTTTTGGGTAAAATACCAGACGATTTGGCAGCTACCGGTTGCCACTGCCATCACTTGTTTTTTATTTCAATACGCTGGCCTGAACAAATGGTTAACCCTCCGTAACTACATCC
>JBECKW010000020.1:0-32792 GCA_040235505.1 Desulfobacterales bacterium | reverse complement strand
CGGTATTGTTGCAGGAAACCGGCTGATCCCTTGGCGGGGCCGCAAAGGGAAAAAAAACTGATACAAAACCCCACCAGAAGCGGCAGCAGCCAGGGGATGGCGAGGCGGTTTCCGATTAATTGGCGTCGACCGGCTGCTGAGGCCAGCGTGCCTATCGACAGCAGCATGAGGACAGCGAATAAAATATCGTCCACCGATTTTGAAATGCAGGTGGAAAGCGCCAACAGAACAAAGAATAGAAATCCGGAAATTCCGAGATAACGGTTTGTCGTCATGGATACACTAGAATCGTATGGCGGCGTTGAAACAGCCGCAGGTGTTTGAAGGGCGGTCATCGGCTCAGCCTGTCTCCCGATGTCGGAGTAATCCGTTTTTACAAAATGGCAGCTCCTCGTCGATTTTTTTCTGGTAAAATGCTTTTCCTTCGGTCTCCCAGGATTCTTCCCGTCCTTCGCGCCCTTCATGGTAGAGGTGGTATTGAACGGCTTTGAATTTGATACACAGGAATTCGGTATCGATGAGCCGAAGACGCCTTTCAACATCTGTATCTTCGCCGCCGAAAATACTTTCGAAATCTTCATCGAATCCATTGATTTTATACATCAGGTCACGGCTCAAACTGAAGTTGCATCCTTTGACACCGAATTTTCGGAAAGACGGTATCCAGGGGACGTATATCCCACTCTCAAGGCATCTTGTTTTCGTAAGAAGCATCGTAAACACGGAAAGACCTTTGATATTGCCGGAGTGAATCAGTTTCGTTGTAAGTCTCCGGGAAAGCATGGCGCGGCGGCCGAACAGGCAGAGCCCCGGCTTCAATCTTTTCACGTGCGCCTCAATGAATTTTTTATGAAGGATACAATCGCCATCAATAAAAATCAGATGCTCGCCTTCGGAAGCCAGGATGGCTTTGTTGAGAACTCTGTTTTTTCTAAACCCCCTATCTTCCTGGTTGACATGTTTGATGCGAAAGGGAAATGCTTCCGTTTTGCTGAGAATGAAGTTGCGGATGTCGTCCGATTGATCGTCTTCTGCAATGATGACTTCCATGTTCCTGAAGCTCTGATTCTCGACGGACGTCAATACCAGCCCGAGAAAATCGACCCGTTTATAGACGGCAATAATCAGCGACACCCGAACAGGTTTATCCGATCCTCCCCCCATTTTCCCCATGGACGGCTGGCTGGACAATTCTATCTCCTTATATCAATTGGATTTTCTATGGGATCATATGCCCAAAATATTGCTGATTGTCAAACGACAAGGAACCGAAAAGGCGGGCCTCTACCCCTTCCCGTGGTATTTTCTGATAAAAAACTCCTCCATGTGGTCAATCATTTTTTCAACCGAATGGTTGGTTTTGATCGTATCAACCGCATTTTGTTCCAGCGCAGCCAAACCCCGACAATTGGCCGCCCGCAGGATTCCGGCGGCGAGTTCGGTGACAGATTCCGGCGGTATGGAAAAGCCGTTCTGACCATTTCGGATTAATTCTTTCACGCCGTTTACTTCAGCCGCAAGAACCGGCTTCCCCAGTGCCATGCCTTCCAGAACGGTGTTCGGCATGCCTTCATACCTGGAAGGCAGCACGACAATATCGACGGAATTTAAAAATGGAAGGGCGTTTTCCAGGAATCCGACGAGTTTTACTTTCTCCTGTACCCCATATCGGCTGATCAAATTCAGCAGTTTTTTTTGAAGTTTACCCTCTCCGGCAATAAGGAAAGTGAAGGGTTTGTTCTTTAATTGCGCAGCGGCTTCTATCAGCAGGTCGAAGCCCTTTTGATGCGCCAAACGTCCCGCGGACCCGAAAATGATGTGATTTCTCGGGATTGAATACTTTTCATGGAGATCGATGGATTCCACGTTTTCTGGAATCGTAAGCCCGTTATAAATGACTTCCGTCTTTTCCGCCGGCATCCAGCCCAGTTCGTTGTATTTTCCCCGAATGGTTTGGCTGTTGGTAATGATGCCGTCGACGAGTTTCATGGCCATTTTATGTTTCCATTTATCCGAGATCAACTCCAGGCCGTGTCTTGCGAGGATAAGCGGAACGCCGGCTTTACGGGCAGCGACACCGGCGACGCGGACATCCTTATTAAGATTCAGAATACAGATGTCCGTCTCCGCCTGGCGAAAAAATCTTGCGATTTTAAATATTTTCAGGGGCGCGAAATCGGCATGAATATTAAAAGCGACGGTTGAAAGACCGCCCTCCGTTGCCCGCTGAAGAAATATGGAGCCCCTTCTGCCGGCCACCGTTACGCCATGTCCGCGGAATGCGAGATTTGTTGCGGCCGTCAGCATCCATTTTTCTCCCCCGCCCCATTTCCCGGGGGAGATGGAGTTAGAGAAAACGATATTAAATTTTGTTTTCATTTTCACATCACAGGTGATGCAGCAATATCTGCCCCAGCAAAAACGGCTGCCTTCTTATCCATCAAAAATTGGCGATCGTGCACACTGGGGCGAATATATGGCGGGCGCTTGACAGGTTGTCAAGAAATAATCCTACCCCCGAACCACCCTTCCACCTGGAAATTTGGTCGGAACGAAAAAATACGCTATAGAACGCCGATGGTTTTTTAAAACGTTACCAAGATCGAGAAACAGTAGACCGAATAAATGAATTGATTGGGTCTCAGGGGGACGAACGATGCGAACACTGTATGCGCGCATGAACAATATAAGTGCCATAACGTTTAGAATATTATAAAGAAAATCCGAACGACTGCCTCCCATCGGCAACTATTTGACAGGGGAGTTTAAAATAGCAGAAAGATCTCTTCTCCGGGCAATTACAATGTGATATAGCATCGGTCGGTTGGGCGGCAGTCCTCGATTGCGAATATACGTCCGGCCGGAAACAGGCATTGCCGAATACGTAGGATCCACGACAAGTGGAAGGGGAAAATCATGATTTGCGTCAGTGTGGTCATCCCGGCCAAAAATGAAGAGGGCAATATCGCGGGTCTCGTGGGAGAAATCCGTTTGGCCCTTGACGGTCGATTTACATACGAGATCATTTATATCAACGACGGGAGTACAGACCAAACCCTGGAAACCATCCATCGGCTTCAGCAGGACCAACCCGAGTTGAAGGTCTGGTCCCATAAATCCAGCGCAGGACAAAGTCGGGCCGTATGGCACGGGGTTCAGTTCGCCCAATATGACATTATCGCGACGCTGGACGCCGATGGGCAAAACGATCCCGCCGATATTCCCGCCATGGTCGAGAAACTGGTTCAGCTAAATGCACCTGGCGCAGATGGAGCCGACGGGGCCTATCGGCCCTCACTTTTCGATGCGCCGGGGAAAACAGCCCTCATTGCCGGCTACCGGAAAAATCGAAAGGACACCTGGCTCAAGCGGGTATCCAGCCGGGTTGCCAACGGTTTTCGCGGTTGGATTTTGAAGGACAAGACCCCTGATACCGGATGCGGGCTCAAGGTGTTTTACCGGGATGTTTTCCTCCGGTTGCCCTATTTTGATCATATGCACCGATTTCTGCCCGCCCTGGTAAATCGACTGGGGTATGCAATCTCGGTTCACGAGGTCCACCATCGCCCCCGGCACGCCGGCATATCGAAGTATGGCCTGCATGATCGCCTCTGGGTTGGTCTGGTGGATCTTTTGGGCGTCATGTGGCTTCAAAGAAGATGCAAAGCCGCACGGCTTTTGCAGAACAATACAAATGGATTAGATTGAAAATGGATGCAATGTTTTTAAGCTATTCGCGCAATCTCCAACTCATTTTCAGAGAAAAGAAATCCAATGCTTCAGCCTGAATGGGTGCACCGCCCTTTTGAAAGAACAGGCCTGTTTTCAGGGCTCTCGGACCGGCAAAAGGATATTCTCATTCTGCTTTTTTTCTGCGCACTCATGTTCCTCCCGGGGCTGGGCCTTCGGGACCCCTGGCCAGCCGACGAGCCGAGGTTCGCACTGGCCGCCAAGCAGATGGTGCAGTCGGGACATTGGTTTTTCCCCATGCTGGGACCGGAATACTATCCCGACAAACCGCCGATGTTCATGTGGATGATTGCGGTTTTTTATGCCCTGACGGGAAGCATGAAGGTCGCGTTTCTCATACCTTCCACCCTGGCGGCGACGACGGTTATCTTGCTTGTCTACGATTTGGGCCGCCGGCTTTGGAGCCGCCGGGAGGGGCTTGCCGCCGCGGGATCCCTCCTTATCATGGTCCAGTTTATCATCCAGGGCAAGTCGGCCCAGATCGATATGGTGCTGACCTTCTGGACGACCCTCGCCCTCTACGGCATGATCCGTTACCTGCTGTTAGGCGATTCCATCGTTTGGTTTCTGGGGGGCAGTTTCTGTATGGGGCTGGGAATCATTACCAAGGGGGTCGGATTCCTTCCCATTTTTCTTCTCGTGCCGTATGCACTGGCCCTCTGGCGGGGATGGACGCCGATCCGACGAGGGGTGAAGGGGCGGGTCGTATGGGCACCGATCTTCATGCTCCTGGGCACACTGGTGTGGTTCGTTCCCATGTACCTGCTGGTTGCCTCCTCCAATGACCCGGCCCTTCTGGCCTATCGGGACAATATCCTGTTTCGCCAGACCGCCGACCGCTACTTGAACTCCTGGCACCATATCAAGCCATTCTGGTATTACATCCTCCAGGTCATGCCCTGGGCCTGGCTGCCTTTCAGTCCGCTGATCGTCAACTATTCCAGAAGGTGGTGGAACCGGATGAAACAGGGCGACAACCGCATCTGGACCCTGGTTCTCTGGGGCCTTCTGGTGCTTCTTTTTTTCTCCCTGAGCAAGGGAAAACGCGGGGTATACATACTTCCGATAACGCCGGCTTTTGCGCTTTTGATGGGGGCCGTCCAGGAACAGGTGTTCGCCTCCGGAAAGGTTCAGACATATTTTCGTGTGTTCGGATATGTCCTGGGGGGGCTTTTTTTCGGGATCGGGGCGGTAATAATGGTTGCCTCAATATCCGGCGAGGTGGATTCCTTCGCCACCCGTCTCGGCGGAACGGGATTCACCCCCCCGCCATGGCTTTTTGCCGCCTTCATTGTCACAGGCGTATTGATGATAATCATTGCACGCCTGCGGGGCAAGGGGAAATTTCAGGGCCACCACAGTGCGTTTGTCAACATGCTGGTGGTCGCACTGTTTCTGAGCGTGGTCCTGTGGCCGGTGCTCAATCCGATTCGCTCGCCCCGGCAAATGATGCAGGACGTCCGGACCATCATCGGGCCCCAGGCGGAGCTCGGCATGGTTTCCTGGAAGGAGCAGTTATTGCTTCAGGCCATCCCGCCGGTTCAAACCTTCGGGCGCAAAACAGACCGCGCCGTGCAGCTTCAGGCGGCCGTCCGCTGGCTTCGGGAGGGGGGAGCGGAAAAGTGGCTGCTCATCGACGGGACCCATGATGCCGGGCCTTTTGACCGGGCGGATGCGGTGTATCGGAAGCGGCTTCACGGACGGGACTGGCTTCTTTTCAAGGCTTCCGACATGAAACGCGATTCGGAGGACGGATCGTGAAAATACTGATTGTCCAGACAAGTTTCCTGGGGGACACCATTTTATCGACCCCTGTCGTCGGCGGTATCAAGCAGGTTTACCCCGATGCCGAACTGTGGATGATGACCACCCCGCTTTCCAGTCAGCTGGTAATGCGTGATCCCCTGCTGGCCGGGGTAATTCCTTTTGATAAACGGAAAAAGGACGCCGGATTTAAGGGTCTCTTTGCCATGGCCGAGCGCATCCGGAATATGAAATTCGATCTTGCTTTAGCCCTGCATCGTTCCTATCGAACGTCCGCCCTCCTTTGGCTTGCAAAGATTCCCATGCGAATCGGTTTCAAGACTGCGGATCTTTCTTTTCTATATCATAAAACCTTTTCACGGGATCCGGCGGAACATGACGTAATTCGCAATCTGGCTATTTTAAAGAACTGGGGACCGCCGGCGTCCTTTCAGGGCGATATGAGGTTGTTTGCGCCGGACATTTCCGAGATTGGGGAAGCGACGAGGACCACGCTGCCGGTCTCACCGTATGCCGTGGTTTGTCCGGGAAGTGTCGGAAAAACAAAACGATGGCACCCTGAGGGGTTTAAAAAAACGGCACGCTACCTCATGGATAAGGGCTATCGAGTGGTGCTTCTCGGCGGGCAGGACGATGTGCCCGTTTCCCGAGAAGTGGCAGAGGGGCTGGATGTTATCGACCTTTCGGGAAAAACAAGCATTTCAGATGCGATATACGTTGTGCAGCAGGCAAAGCTGATGGTCTGCAACGACAGCATGACCCTGCATATGGCATCCGCGCTCAAAATCCCCACGGTGGCCATTTTCTGCGCCACCACCACCGATCTGGGGTTCGGTCCCTGGAGGAACAACTCCAGGATTGTCGAGAAAAAACTGGACTGCAGGCCTTGTAATCACCATGGCAGAAGGCATTGCCCCGCGGGTACATACGCCTGCATGAACGAAGTGGATTTTAACGATGTGACGTCTGCGATAAATGCCGTCCTTGAAATTGTCTGACCAATTCTCCCGGACGCCGTGCGGCCGGGCCAGCAGAAACTTCCGACAGGATGCACGCCCATGGATGTTTCCGGAGAAAATTCGGATATGACAAAAGTCGAAACGTTCGGTGCCTATTGCTTCGGTACATGCCTGGACCTTGACGAAAGGGTGAAGGAGCAGGTGTTTGGGCTTTTGCAGATGCCGCCGGGCGTATCCGCAGAAATCCTTTCGGGCCGCGTCCAGCCGGTTCAGGCCGAAATTCCGGATGTGGGCGCTGTGGTGATCAAGCATTATCGGAGAGGGGGCCTGATCCGTCACCTGAATAAGGAACTGTATGTGAGATGCGGAAAACCCAGGCCGCAGCGCGAATACGAAATGCTCGAAAGGGTGCGCCGCCTGGGTGTGTCGAGCCCGCAGCCCCTGCTCTGGGCCGTTCGGGGTCGGTTCGTTTACAGGGCATTTCTTATTACCCGAAAGATCGAACGGCATCGATCTCTGACGGATATCGGCCGCCATGAACCTGCGCGATGCCAAAAGGCGATCCTGAAGACAGCCGGGCAAATCCGGCTCCTGATTGAAAACGGGATTCATCATGTGGATCTTCATCCGGGAAACGTGCTGGTGGATGAAAACGGGCAGGTTTTCATTATCGACTTCGACAAGGCCCGAACCGTCGTATGGAGCCCTGAGAGACTGCGTGCCGCGTATATCAACCGCTGGGAAAGAGCGGTAAAAAAATATTCACTTCCCTCCGCCATGACCGATCAGTTGGTCGCAGGCCTAAACATTTAATCGTATGTTCGAAGTGCATATTCGATTTTTTCGATTACCTCTTCGGGGGTGATCAGGTTGAGCCGTCCGGATTTGGTTTTTCGTGTGATGGAGCCCTTTTTTTCGCCAGGCAGATGATACCTGTCGATCAGAAGATCCTGAAAGCGTCGATAGGGGCCGCAGCGCCTGGGATCGGAATAACCGTAGAGGGCTACGGTGGGCACATTCAGGGCTACCGCCATGTGGGTGGGACCGGTGTCGGGTCCCACCACCACCCGGGAGCCGGCCAACTGGAGCAGGGTGTGCCGGACGGGCTTGTCAAGGGCCACCCGGGGGGTGCAACTGCAAAGTGAAAGGATTTTTTCTGCGAGCACCTTTTCCCGATCGCTGGGACCGCCCACCATCATGGGTTGAAGGTTCATCCGGCTGTCTACTGCGTCCATGACCCGGGCGTATCCCTCCGCAGACCAGTCTTTTTCCCGGTTTGACGAAGCAATCACAAACGAGACCACGGGTCGTTCGATGGCCTGGAAAAAAGTCGCCTGATACATCCGCTCCTCATCGGTAATATGGATGTTCCAGTCAAGGGGTGCATCCGCCATTTTTTGTTCGTCGAGAAACTCGAAAAACTGGTCCAGCACATGCCCTGCGGGGCGATGGTGAATCCGGCGGTTGGAAAAAATCCACTGAAACTCCCTGGATCTCAGGATATCGTAGCCGAGCTTGGTCTTCCCCCGGGCGCACAGGGAGATAAGGCTGGCCTTGATGCTGACCTGCAGCATGAATATCAGATCAAAGGGATCCCCAAGTTCTTTGGCAAGCTTGCGGTAAGCGCCGATTCCCTCCTTGCGGGAGAAAATGACGAACCGGTCCACATTCTTCTGGTGTTTGACCAGATCGTAGGTGAGGGGCTGAAGGATCCACGTGATGTGGGCGTCGGGCCTGGCTTTTCTCAGCCGGTTCACGAAAGCCAGGGTATGGACCACATCCCCAAGGGCCGAGAGCCTTATGATCAATATGCGTTCACGGGTTTCCGTTTCCATTCCGGGAGCCTTTTCAAATGCTGTCCAAAGGGCGTTTCCGGCTACCATACGTAGAAGTGAAAAAACGTTCAACAGTTTTATGGCGAATTTGCTTTTCAGATGAAAACGGACATAATCCTTGACACCCACCATGGCCCTTCTATATTTTTGCGGCATGAAACGAGATGTCATGTTCTGAACCGCTAACCCGAACAGCAGGATTATTTCCATTGAAAATCGATATTTCCATAGGTGAACTGGTGGACAAGGTGACCATCCTCGTCATCAAACTCGAAAAGATAAAAGATCCGTCAAAGGTGAAAAACATACAAAAAGAATACGAACTGCTGTTGAAGCCCATGACGGATTGCGGCATCGAACTCCATTCCGAAGAATTCATGGCGCTCAAAGACGTCAACCTCAAGCTCTGGGAGATCGAAGACAGAATCCGGATCAAGGAGGCGGAAAAGGCATTCGACGAAGAATTCATCGAACTGGCCAGGAGCGTTTATGTTACCAATGACGAGCGGGCGGACATTAAAAAACGCATCAACCTGGCCACCGGCTCGGAACTGATCGAAGAAAAAGAATACGTGGATTACGTAAGCAGTTCGCGGTAGAGTTCGATATTTTTCTGAACGGTCAGATCGATTGAAAAGGCGGCCACGGTTTCTTTTGCCCGGTTTCCGAAGTCCCGGCGCATTTTCTCACTGTTTACGAGGGTTAATATCGCTTTCGATAGCGCCACGGGGTCCCGGGGGGGCACCAGCAGGCCGTTGTCGTTGTGGCGGACCATCTCCGGGATTCCACCCGTATCGCATGCCACCACGGGCAGGCCCACGCTCTGGGCGTCCAGGAGGGAAGTGCCGAGGCCTTCCAGATACGATGGCAGAACAAATACATCGAAACTCTTCAGGAAAGCCCCCACATCTTTTCGGAATCCAGCGAAAACAAAGCGACCGCCCAATTCCAGCCTGTCGGCCAGCGAATGGATCTCTTTCTCGTCAGGCCCGTTTCCCACCGCGCAGAAGCTGACATTGTCCGTTCGCTTAAGAATCTCTTTTGCCGCATGGAGCAGATTCGGATAGTCTTTGTGACCCGCCATGGCCGCAACGGTTCCCACCACAATGTGGTTTGCCGGAATACCCAGTCGCTCTTTGAAATCGGGAGGAAGGGGGACATCATCGAATCTTTTCAGATCGATGCCGCTGTGGATGGTGATAAGTTTGGACTCCGGAATTCCGTCCTCAACCATCACCCTATGAATCCCATCGGAGATGCAGACAATTTTTTTGAGCTGCCGGGTACGATATTTGAATCGGCTCAAAGGATTTTTTTTCAGGTGAAAATCCACCCGTCGAACGGCTACAATGTGGAGTTTCCGGTGGAACAGTTTTGCCCATAATCCATAAGCCAGTGCATGGGCGGAATGGAGATGGGCGATGGTATAGCCGTGTTTTTTGCAAAGCGATGCGATTCTGTATCCGGTGACAGCGTCCATTTCTCCGTGCATGGTCATCGCGAAACAAGGGATACCGATGTGGCGGCAGTGGGATGCTATCGCTGTGTTTGGCTTGCATGCCAGGGCTGTTGGGTACCCCAGCCGGTGCATATGCTCCAGAAGATAGATCGCCTGCTGCTGTCCGCCGCGCCAGCTTTTCTCTGAATCGATATGAAGCACACGGATGTCGTCTTTTTCAGCCATCGAGGTCAGCTCCCGGGTGTTGTTTCAATGCGGACGCGTTTTAACATCTTTTTAAAATAGATACATCAAGCACTGGGAAAATTTTTGCAAAATTACTGTTCCGCGTTGATCAGCATCACTCCTCCGATGCAGAAGAAGATGAAATTGGCCGCCCAGGCCGCCGCCACAGGCGGTAGGATCTCCCCGTATCCGAGAGCCATACAGAAATACAGTACAATGTAATAGAGAAACGCAATGCCGATACCATAGGAGACAATGATCGGCAGCCCCTCCCTGAGTTTGCCCCGGACGGCCAGACCGGTACCGATCAGGCACATGATCAGGCATATTACCGGAAAAGCCAGCTTGTACTGAAGATCCACCCGGTATCGGGTCGCCTTGTCCCCTTCCGCTTCGGTCTTTCGAATGAGGGTTTCCAGCATTCTGGAGCTCATCTCATCACTATCCAAGGCAATCTGAGAAAGATCTTCCGGTTGAAGCCCGATGGCCACGGACAATCGGTCATGGAACGAGACTTTCGGCATACCGGTTTTGGGGTTGAAATCCTGGATGAGCAGGTCCCGGAACGTCCACTTCTTCTCTTTGAACTCTCCCCGGTTGGCATCCAACCGCCGGACGAGGCGGAAATGACTATCTAAAAAGTAGCCGGTAAAACCGTATATGACCTGGTCGGACGGATTATATTGAAGGATTTTAAAAAAGGCATGTTCGCCTTTTATCCAGCCAGGTTCCTGTGTGGACAGAGCCTTCCCTCCCTTTACGTCCTGAAGCCAGATGCGGTCTTTTCGGGCTATGCCGGCAGGCACGACGATTTCCGAGAGAAAAAAGACGAGAGCCGTGCATGCGATTCCGATGACGGCCACCGGTTTGAACAGATGGAAGACACTGACGCCACTGCTTTTCAGTGCGATGAGCTCGTTGTGTTTACTCATGATGCCGAAGGTGACCATGACTGACAGCAGGAGCGATATGGGCAGCATCTGAACGATGATAAGGGGAGTCTTAAACAGGAAAAACCAGAAGGCCAGGATCATCGGGGTGCCGGCCTCCAGGAAGCTGTCGATTTTTTCGAAAAAATCGACGGCAAGATAAATGATAATCACCAGCGATAGGATTATCAAAAAGTGCTTGACGATTTCCCGGGTCAGATATCTGGATAAGATGGACATAGGATCGGGTGCAGCCGTTACGGGTTGAAGGGGGTCGAAGGAGTTTCCTTTGAACCCGGGCCGTGTTGAGACCTGTGGCGGAAAAGCCTCAGAAGCCAGTTGATACCAATGGTGCGTTCCCTGGCACATTGGATCAGAAGAAAAAAGCCGATGCCGCCCATGACGATGTTGGCGGCCCACATGCCTACCACCGGCGGATAATGGCCGGTTCTTCCGTACACCTCACCGGCGGACAGAATCAAATAATATCCCAGGAAGAAGAAAATCCCCAGACCGATACCGAATGACCGCCGGGCCGATTTCGACTGAACACCTAGCGGTACCGCCAGAAGGCCCATGGCAAAGCAGGCGAAGGGGATGGCAATGATCCGGTGAAACGCGATCAGCGCAAGATAATACGGCTCGTCTTTTTGTGCCCGGCCGTTGATATATTCCCTGAGTTCGGAAAGATTCATCTCCTTTACTTTTTTGGGAGCGTCAGCAGCTTTGCTTCCCTGCTTCAGATCGAGACGGACGCGATAGGTGTCGAAATTGGTCTCACTTACGGATTTCGTTTTCAGGTCGATCTGGTTCATTTGTCCATGCTCAAGCTCAAGAAAATAGACCTGGTCCTCGGTGTCCGCCGTTAGGTGGCCGCTGGGAGCGGTGATGGTAACAGCTTGGTCCGATGTGCTTCGGTCCTCGATAAAAACACCCGCCAGGGTATTTTGCAGGGGATCGATTTTGGAAACATACAGCATCCGTTTGTCGAAACTGGTGTTGAAGATGCGTTCTTTCAATAGCGCGGTGATGCTGGCCGTATTAAGCCTGCGTTCCAGGGCGTTTTCAGAATTTTGGGCCCATGGCTGCGCATATATTCCGATGAACGCAGTGAAAATGCAACCGATCAGGCAGAAGATCGCCACGGGCGGAAGCATGGCGTAAATACTCATCCCCCCGGCTTTGAGGGCGATGATTTCGTTGTCGCTGGACATTTTCAGGAAGGCCAGCAGCACGCCGATCATCACGGACATGGGGATGACGTATTGAAGAAAATACGGCATGGAGTAGGCGATCAGCAGCAGAACGGTTGAAATCCCGACCCGATAGTTGACCACATAATCCATGATATTTATGAGCGTGGTCATCAGAAACACGAACATAAGAAAGGCGATGCTGATCATAAAGGGTGTGATCAGTTCCCTGAAGATGTATCGATGGATGATGGAACCGGGCCTCATGCAAGTGCTTTCTTTGCCTCAATTTGTCCGGGCAGTCCGGATATAACCGGGAGAAGATCCTATGTTTTTTGGGGGCGTAAGTCAAGACTGCATCCGCCTGGAGCATGTATCGGGTTGATTCGTGTTAAGGTTTGTATGACGTCCGATGCCCCGGTTCAAGGGTAAAGAATTGCAAAGACGCTTGATTTAATCCGAAGTTCATGGTTTTCGACATCTTACAGCCCTTATAACACATTTTGAAGCCATTTCGACCAACAGTCTGGATTTAATTATATAACTGATTCGTCCGCTAAGATAGGATGAGGAACCGGATGGATCGAAGCTTTACGAAACGGACAGCCCAGAAGCAGAGAGAAGTGAGCCGGGGGAGGGATGGCTGTTCAGGCAAATACAAACAGTTAAGAGGAGGAAGAGATGAAGATGATTGAAAAACTTATGGGAAGAAGGCAATTCCTGGTTGCTGCCGGATTGACCTCAACATGTGCGTTGACATGTAAAAAACTTGCGGGGTTCATGGAGCGGAATGGCCAACCGGCCACTGCAACGGCGGCCGAACAGGCAATGGCCGCCAGCATGATGGCGGCCGGCAGCAGATGCCCGCATCTTTTGTCGCCATTAAGGATCCGAAATGTGGTTCTGAAAAACAGAATCATGCACACGGCATCCCCCCCCCATTCTCTTCAGGGGCCGGAAAACTTCCCCGCCGATGCATTCAGGAACCATTATTCCAACATCGCCAAAAATGCAGCGATTGTAACCTTGGACGACCAATTCGGGAGCTATCCCAAGCAGTATGGCGACGGCACCGATATGCACCGGGGCACGGATCACTATTCGGATCATATCTGGCAGGACATCCCGCCGGTTCACAACTATGTCAACCGGCTGATCGATGATGTCCACTGCGAAGGCGCCCTGGCTCGCTATATCGGAAAAACCGGCGGCGGTGGCGGTGAAATGCCCAGCGGCGGCGCTCCCCCAAACGGCGGGATGCCCCCGCAGGGCGGGATGTCTAACGGCACCGGCGGCATGGGTGGCGCCAGTGGTCAGAAATCTCAGGGCGGCATGGCCCAGGGCGGTTCCCAGGGTGGAGGCCAAATGCCCCAGGGCGGCGGTCAAATGGCCCAGAGTGGAAGCCAGACGGCCCAAGGGGGAAACCAGATGGCCCAGGGTGGAGGCCAGATGCCTCAAGGGGGAGGTCAGATGCCCCAAGGTGGAGGCCAGATGCCCCAGGGTGGAGGTCAGATGCCCCAGGGCGGAGGAGGCCGTGGCGGCGGCCCTCGACAATCCGCCCAAACTCTTGAAGAGGTCGTCGCCGAGGCTAAAAAAGTGGAGGCCCAAGGCTATGACGTAATGTCGATCAATTCAACCGACGCCAAAACGGTCGAGGCGGTACGAAATGCAACGAACCTGGTGCTGCAGGCATCCGTCAGGATCGGCGGCGGCGCCGGTCCGGGCGCCAGCAATCCCCCCCTGCATAAATGGAGCTACGAGGGGGATGACCTGGACTGGCAATTTGGCAAAAATAGTCCGGGAATCACCAATGTGAACCAGCCCTCGAAGGATGAAATCGAGCAGGTTATCGAGCAGGCCAAGAAATTGGTAGGCATTGCGGATTTCGTGTGGATCCGGGACGGTCGTCAGGAGCATCCCAACTCCTGGATCCAGGATGAGGACAAGCCGTTTAACCTCTACTATGCCGAGGCCATCAAGAAGGCCGGGATTAAGATCCTTGTATGTCCCAGCGCCGGATTCCACAATGCGCTCCAAAACGATGCGTTTATCGCCAACGGCCAGACCGATATGATCGGTATGGCGACGCCCTTTTTCTGTGACCCGGAATTCGTTAAAAAGGCCTCGGAAGGCAGGACCGAAGATATCATGCCCTGCATTCAATGCCATAACTGCCACGGCATCAGCCGGACCGACGGGCCCTGGTACGACACCTGTACCGTAAACCCGAAATGGGCGACGCCGGATTACAAGCTCAAAAACATTCCGGCCCCCACCGTTTCCAAAAAGGTGGCCGTGATCGGAGGCGGAGTGGCCGGCATGAAGGCAGCCCTCACCTCGGTTGAAAGGGGGCATAAGGTCACCCTGTACGAAAAGGGTGATGCCCTGGGCGGGCTTCTCAAGTTTACGGACCATGACCAATGGAAGTGGGATTACAGGGTGCTGAAGGATTACTTCATCACGCAGGTCGGTAAAGCGGGAATAGATGTGAAGCTTGGGACCGTGGCGACCCCCGAAATGATCAAGGCAAAAGGTTACGACACGGTTCTGGTGGCCACCGGTGCGGCGCCCATCGCCTCCAAGATGCCCGGGGCCGATGGCGCCAATGTCTTCGGGATCCTGGAAGTCTACGAAAACAAGAATAAACTTGGGAAAAACGTGGTGTGTATCGGTGCCGGAAGGATCGGAACGGAAACTGCGTTGGGAATTTGCAAGGACGGGCATAAGGTTACGCTGCTGTGTACCGGAACGGACCTGATCGAGCTGAAATATATCGGCTCCCACAACATGATGAACCAGATTGCGATTCTTCAGAATCATCCGGACTTCGACTTTGTCTTGAACGCCATGCCCAAGAAAATTTCGGGCGGCAAGGTCTTTTACACGGATAAGGACGGGAAAATGCAATCCATCAAAGCCGACAGCGTGGTGATTTTCTCAGGTTTGAAGCCGCGGATGGATGAGGCGGAGAAATTCATCGGTTCTGCGCAACAGGTTCTTCTCCTAGGGGACTGCACCGGCAAGAACGGTACTATTCAGAAGGCACTGCGCAGCGCTTTCTTTGTGGCGTCCCAGGTATGACGTTGTCGAATTGATGGCGACTTCGGGCCGTGTGGAGAGGGTGATCCCAGTAGGGCTTTAGCGCCCTCTCCAACGGCCCCGTTGCGAAGTCGCCGAACCGCCTGAGCGGAAAACACGGGGGATTACGTGGTTCAACTCGTTTTGAGTATCAATTATGTTTTGCGCGGAGATTTTTTCTGATAGATTGCGCCCCATTCAACAGCCATGATTTTCCTGTCCAATATACAGTTCGGGTATCAACAAGATAGCGGGGGTGATGAAGGGGGGAGATATGAATAGCATAAATCTGGTGGAAGCAGCGGCGAAACTCATCGATAGGTTGGATGATCCTCAGACATTGGCAAACGATGCGTTTTTACCTTTCGACGATGGGATCCAATCGTCCGATGACGCGACAAAGAGACAATGCTTCGAACTTCTCAAGACAGCGGAAGAGAAGATCCGGCAGTCGGACAGCGAAAAAAAGAACTGGTGGTTGTCTGAAATCTGCCTGAGAAAAGCCCGATGCGCCAGGGGGATCATCGATCGAAAAAGAGAATATTCCTACTGGAAGGATGCCCGCAACTACGCGGTGGAGGCCGGCAATCACGAGGTTTGCCTGCAGTCCAGTCTCGAACTTGGGTTCACCTTTGTCGAATTTACGTCGTCACTGAGAGAAATTCTAGAGATCCAGATGAGCTGTGTGAAAGCCATCTGTGCAGGAGACGTCGCAACGACTTCGAGATTGAGAATCATCGGTGTCAATCTGTTCGACTTCTGGCGCCAGCTTGAGTACAGAAGGCTGTCGGAACACGACCTGAAGGCCAAACAGTTTATTATTGACAGCGCAAAAAGTCTCGAACGCGCAGGCTTTGATGACGACAGCGCCGCCCCGGTAATGATATTGCTGATTTCAAAGGTGTTTGATTTTGACGCTCCGGCCCTGGAATGGGCCAAAATGGAAACGACGGTCCTCTATATCCCGGTTCCCGAAGATATCAAACAAAAGTTAGGCGATCTGCTCTAAAAAAAGCGACCGATTGAGCCAGGCTCAATCAGCCGCTTAGGAGGAAAACAACCCGCAAAGCCCATTATCGCGGGTTGTTGGGGGGGAGAACAGATGAAAATTTCCTCGTTCTGATTTCAATACAAGCAAGACCTTTGCCAAACATGTCGTTTTTTTCAACATCTATAAATATATGCTGTATTTAATAGATGTTATGGACTCGATTCCGACGAAACAAAGCTTCCCAGCGCTTTTCCCCAAGGTCTGAATACCATGGCTTTGTTCAATTTTTTAAATTCAGATGTGCCCGCGAAGCAGTAATTGCTTAATATTACATTTGTAATTCTTATTTCGGCAGAGTTCAAATTTTTAAACTCCGGTTTGGCGAAATAGCGTTTAGATCTGGTATAGTTTAATATAACAGAATGTTAAGCTTGTTTAGTCTTTTGAACCTAAAAACTAAATGACGGATGCCCGTTGCCCGGTGCATCGATCGTCTCAAGCAGCGCCCCATAGGGACAAAGATACCGGCACCAGGAATTTTTGAAAAAAATCGAGAGAATTGCCAGAACCGTCAACACCCCAGCGGTGAGAAGCGTCATGTGGTTGAAAAAATAGAGCATTTTTACGTCTGAAAGCGCGTAGTAGGGGCTTTCGGCGAACGAGAGAATCCTATCCGCAGACATCGTGGAAATCGCGAAAATAAAAAACCCGAGCAGAATGTACTTGACGCCACGCAGCGGTATATCTAAAATTTTATAAATCTTTCGCTCTCTACCGAATAAGCGTCTCCCCGCGCGCCAGCACCATTCCGAGAACGTACCCACGGGGCAGAACCAACCACAGAACGATTTTCTGAAGAAATACACCCGCCTGCACCCAATGGCGCGGTGAGAGGGATGGAAGCTTCGGGTTTTCTGTTTCGGTCATAAGTTCACCTGCCTGATTCAGATGGATCTTTTTTACCGCATCGTTTCAGAAATGTTTTTGACCCAGGTCAGGGATATTGTTTTTATTTTTGGATGATAAATCGGTCCGGGAGTGGCCGGGTTTCGAGATGTTTGACACTCCCCGCAATCATGCCTAGTTTTCATTTAAATGCGGGGCATGCAACAATTTTATGAAAAAAGACCTCAACAACGGGAAAGGGGGCACAATGATCGATAAAGAGGAGTTGTGCAAACAGATTCGAATGATCTATCCGGATGTCGGGGCGTGCGGGATCGATATCGATGCAGATTACGACAGCGGGAAGCTGCGATGGACGGTCACCTTGAAGAAAGACCATAAGGTATTGAAAACATATCTTGAACCAGGTGACGCAGAGCTTTGTATGTTGGGCAGACAATGCCTCAGCCTCGCCGTTGAAATAAATCAGCTGAAGGACAGCATTGAACGAATGCCGGGAGGAACGTTCGATGGCGAAAAAAGACAGGCATCCCCGGAAAGGACCGTTTGTACGAAAGCCCCGGAGTTTGCCGAACATTACCGTATGGCCGATGATGATCAGCCCTGTGATGATGGTCGAAGCGGAGACATGTGAACCGGAACAATTGATTTGACATTGCCGTTTTCAAATCATAGTGGACGAATTTGGCGAATCGGTTGAAAATGTGAAAACGGATGAGAATCATGTACGTTGCGGGCAGAGAAAATGAGCTTCTGGACTCGGGGCTGGCTGCGGTTTCCAATTCCTGCAATGGCTGCGGACTGTGTGTAAAACAGTGCGAATTTCTGAAACGGTTCGGGACGCCGAAACGGATTGCAGATACCTTCAACCCGACCGATGAAAACCCTTTCGATGTGGCGTTTGCATGCAGCCTCTGCGGGCTTTGTACGGCCATCTGTCCCCAGGGAGCTGATCCGAATGCACTTTTCCTGGCCATGCGCCGAGCGGCAGCGGCCCCCGGAAAGCGGAAATTCAGGGCCTACCGGCGGCTTTTGGCATACGAGGCCCGGGGGATTTCTTCCCGCTATACCTGGTACGGTCTTCCGGAGGGGTGCGATACCGTCTTTTTCCCCGGGTGCGCACTCCCCGGCACCCGTCCGAGAAGAACCCTCGCACTTTTCCGGCACCTCCAAAAACAGATTCCCTCACTGGGTTTTGCCCTTGACTGCTGCAGTAAACCTTCCCATGATCTGGGGCGAGCCGCTTTTTTCGAGACCACCTTCGAGGCGCTCAAGGCCCACTTTCTTTCAGCGGGAGTCCGAAGCGTTGTCACCGCGTGTCCCAGTTGTCACAAGGTGTTTCAGCAGTACGGGGAGCCGCTTTGGGTCGTGAGCGCCTATGAAGTGATGGCGGAAGCACCTCCGCCGATGCCGAGGCGCTTTCCGGAGGAGGTATCAATCCACGATCCTTGCGTTATGAGGTTTGAGCCCCGGATACATGCGGCCGTTCGGAGTCTGATAAAAAAAGCCGGGGCAACACCTTTGGAGATGCTCCACAGCAGGCGCCTGGCGTTGTGCTGCGGTGAGGGAGGCGGCGTTGGGAATCTGCACCCGGACCTTTCAAAGGTGTGGGTAAAAGCAAGGGAGGGGGAAGTGCAGGGTCGACGCCTGATTACTTACTGCGCCGGTTGCAGCGGGCGCTTATCGACGGCAGCGTCCACATCCCATATCCTGGATATTATATTTCATAAGGAGGTCGGTCGGATGTTAGGGGTGGAGCCTGCCGGGGCTCCCGTTACATACCTGAATCGGCTTTGCCTTAAACACCACCTTAAGAGAAACCTGCCTGTAAACATTTCCGGGACACGTCCTTTTCCTGCAATCCGATGGGATAATTCAAATTGATTATTTAAAGGATTTGTGTTGTGTAAGGACATTTTATGGCGATTTTTCAGGTAAACCCGAAAGACTCGTATTTTGAATGCTCATGCAGGGGTGTCACAGGTGGAAGAGAAAAATAAAAATGTAGCGGAGGGCATGTGAAGATAAGAAACAGATCTGCAGTTTTTATTATCGGGATCTTGCTGACTTGTTTTGCCTTCATATTGATATTCGTTTCGCTGTTGGGTGAAAACAACAAGATCGATCACGTGGTCGACGCCTTTTTCGAAAAAATCCAATCGCAACAATATTTTTCGATAGATGACAATGGCAATATCGTGGAAAATGCCAATGTCTTCGATGTGGGCGGCGACTTTTCAGAAAACTGTCTGCTTCTGGAATTGGCGCTTCTCGAAAAGTACGATATCACAGATGCATCCAAATGTAAGATAGAGGTGGACAAAGAGTGTTTCTGGGTGCCGTTTGTTCGGGGCTCGGATATTAATGTGGGAATTTCCCTGAAAAATCCGGAGGCGTGGCAGTTTTCTTCCCTGTTCAAAAAAGGGATGAAGACTGAACCCATCGAGAACTTGTTCACGGTTACGCGCACGAATGGAAAGTGGCTGATCTCCTCGATCCACCTGAAAGACTCCCCCCTGATTGCATCCGTTAACCGTCTGAGAGAAGGGCTTCATGTCGGGGACTATGTGACGCAGTCCGGAACCAAAATTATCGTCAATCCGATCCAAATCGACACAGAAAATATCTCGGCAATCGAAAAACTTAAATTAAGCTACATTTTTCAGAAGCTGAACATGATGATCGAAACATCGGGCAAATAATCCGGGAAGGGCTGATCGCGCCGAAACCGAAACCTTCGCTTTCAAATCATTGAGCCTAAAAAAAGGGAATCGGCCGACCGGGGGGGCATACGATAAATTCTTCTTCCGGCCACGGGCCGTTCATAAGCCGAGTCAGCAGCCCCAGATCGGTTCGCAGCCGCATGAAGTCGAGCCCGTATTCATCGGCATAGTCCGCGCACATTGCATCCGCGGCCGGAGTGGTATCGCCGGAATCGAGGAGGGCGAGGGTGGTGTAATTCTCGAGCGCCATCCGCGCGATGCTGCTGCGCCTTTCGGGGGGGATCCTTTCGAGGCCCTTCAGGGTTTCGCTGAAAATATTGAGTTCCGTATCGAGCCAGTTCTCTTCGATAAAGTAGCAACCGGCCCGCTGTTTCATCAGCTCCTTATGCCGGTGTCTTGATCCCAGAAGCGCGCCGACGCAATCATCGACCCTGGGGAGCACCAGGGTGCTTTTCGCCGACACCACACCTTCCAGGCTGCGCCCGCAAAGGCCGTACCCCAGCAGGATGAAGCTCCCCTTCTTTTCAATGCTGGAAATTTCAGTCATCAGGTGCGATCTGAGCTTTTGGGGATTGATGTGAAGGGCAATCTCCATGATCCGTACCTCGATGTCGGAACCGGCGAGGGGTTCCAGGACATGGGCCACTGATTTGCAGGTGAGAAGGATGCGATGCCCGGGGGTCATTGAATTCATCTTATTATTAGATTCCATAATTGCTTGACAATATCCTGCCCGTTATTTTATGGAGTCTTCTATAAGAATTCAAGCGAAAAGATTAGCAAAAAGATCAGCCGCTCATTACTATTTGAGACGGCCGCCGTTTCTGTGGAGCAGATCAATACGCGGAGGTATTTAAGGGCATGAAAACCGGTTCTTCCGGATGGTTTCAGGCGAATTCGGTTTCACCGGATTTAAAAGGGCTTGTGGATAAACAAAGCCATGTGCCCGCTTATGCCCAGCTGGCCCAGATACTGCGGCGGGCCATCTCGGAAGGCAAATACCCACCCGGCAGCCGCCTTCCCGCCGAGGCTTCCCTGGCCCGGCAGCACGGTGTGAGCGCCATGACCGCCCGGCAGGCGGTCAGTGTCATTGTTGAAGAAGGGCTGGTCAGGAGGGTCCAGGGAAGTGGGACTTTTGTCCGGAAACTGGACTTGACGGCCGGGAGCCTGAGCCTAGGGGCGCTTCGAAGCGTTCTCGGGGATCAGGAAAATCTTCGGGTTCGCATTTTAAAAACATCCGTCGAACGCGCTTCCGGGACTATTTGCCGGGCCCTTGCCCTTGCACCGGATACCCCACTTGTTTGTGTCAAGCGGCTGATTATTCACCGGACAAGACCCTTTACTCTTCAGACGGGTTATGCCCGTCTTGAGCCGGAAGTCCCGGTGGTGGAGATGATGCTGGATACTTCCGTACTCACAGGTCTTTTTCTGGACAAGGGGCTTTCCAGTTTCAAGAAAGGGGAACTCCGTCTTCTGCCTGCCGGCCTTACGGATCGGGAAGCGGAGCTTCTGGACAGCCGACCCGGTGAGCTTGCATTCAAGCTGGAGCATATCTTTTACGATACCCACGACCTGCCGGCGGCTTATGGATGGTTTCTGGTGAGTCCGGAAAAAATGCCTCTCACCGGCCGGGTGGGGGTTTGGGGGGAGTAGCGGATGGATCCGGAAAAGAGTGATGAAACCAAAGATCCGAGGCTGGAACTTCTGTCGGAGTTGATCGCAGACCTCAAAGAAGCCCAGGCCCTCGATGAATTGGAGAAGTTGATGGCGTGCGGGATTTCCCCCGGGGTCCTTCTGAGCAGTTGCATGGAAGGGATGCATCGTGTGGGAAAGCGTTTCGAAGAGGGGCGGTATTTCATCGCCGCACTCATCATGGCCGGTGAAATTATGCGCCAGGCCACTGAACGGTTGGGACCTCACCTTTCTATTCAGAAAAAAGCAAAGACAAAAGGTCGATTCCTTTTGGGTACGGTGCAGGGGGATATTCATGACCTCGGCAAAAATCTTTTCGCAGGCCTTCTGCATTTTGACGGCGTCGAAGTGGTGGACCTGGGGGTCGATGTCCCCCCCGAAGTGTTTGTCACCGAGGTGGAGAGGCGGAAGCCGGATATGGTGGGGCTCAGTTGCGTGCTCACCTCCTGCCTGTCGGGCCTTAAGGACACGATTGATAAGCTGCGAACCCGGTTTGGCGACGGGCGGCCACCCGTCATTATCGGCGGCGCCTGTGTCGATGCAAAGATTGGATCATTTACAAAGGCCGACTTCTGGGCGCCGGACGCCGCCAAGGGGCTTCAGATTTATCGAAAGATCTTTGCAGAAGGATTCAAATCCTCGCGTCGGTAAGAAATATGCGCAAAAAGACATCCCGGGCCCAATTGCCTGAAATTCCACGGGCCCACCCCTCTTCAGATTTGTTTTCCGGAAAAGCCGGTGGATATGCCAAAACAAAAATAATGGCCGGGGCCGTGATGATCAGCTTTTCAGGTGTCTGGGTCAAGCTGTGCCATGTGACGCCCGAGGCCTCCGCCTTTTACCGTGTGCTCATCGGCGGTCTGTTTCTGCTTGCAGCCGCCGCCCTCAGGCGGGAAATGAAGTGGCTCGGAGTCCGTCATCTGATGGCGGGATTATTGTGCGGGCTATTTTTTACGGTGGACCTGGTCTGCTACCACTACAGCATCCGGTACGTGGGGCCGGGGCTGGCGACGATCCTGCCGAATTTCCAGGTTTTTATCCTGGCAGCGGTCGGAGTGCTTTTCCTCGGGGAAAGGGTCCGGCCGTTCGCTCTTTTGTCCATGCCCGTTGCCGTTGCCGGTCTTTTCCTGATCGTGGGCTTCGACTGGCAGAAGCTCGACCCGATCTATCGCATCGGTATTTACGCAGGGCTGGCCGCTGCGGTGTTTTATTCCGCCTTTCTTCTGACGATTAGAAAACTCCAAACAGATCAGGGAGGTCGTTCCATCTATTATATTCTGATGCTGGTGTCTCTTCTAACGGCGGCCCTGATCGGGCTTGAAATTTTCCGGACCGGCGGCACTTTTCGAATACCGGACCGTCAGAGTTTCTGGTCGCTCGCAGCGTTGGGGATTTTCAGCCAGGCCGTCGGATGGGTTTTGATCGCCAATGCCCTGCCGCACGTCCGTGCAGCCCTTTCAGGTCTTATCCTTCTTCTTCAACCGGCGCTTGCGTTCATTTGGGATGTTCTTTTTTTTCATCGGCCCACCAACCCGGCCAACTGGATGGGCGTGGGAATTGTCTTGACGGCCATCTACCTGGGGACCGTCCGATCCACTCCAAGAAAACAGCTTTAGTTTTCGCAACTGGTCTCCCGCCGTCCCTCACCATTCACAAGAAACAATATTTGCCGAATAATTGGCGGGTTGAATACGGAGTCACTTTTTTTGCTTTGATTGTGCATAGAGAATTTATATACTGATGAATAAGTACATGCCTAATATTAATTGATTCGGCAAGATGACCTGCACTGGCAGAATCGTATTTTTGATCCATTACAAGGAGGGTATATGGTCGAGGAACTTGCGGTCGGGTGTGCCCGGCCCACGGGAGGTCCTGTGGGGGAGTCTCCTCCCGAAACACAAGAGTCCGTGGAAGAAAAGGTGAATTCCAAAAAGGAGGTCTCGCACATGATTAAGGTCGGTCAAAAGGCGCCTGATTTTGTTGCGCCAGGCTATCATCAGGGAAAATTCATCAATTTAAAGCTCTCAGATTACCTCGGGAAGTGGGTGCTGCTCTGCTTCTATCCGGGGGATTTCACGTTCGTCTGAGCGACGGAACTTTCAGCAGTTGCTGAAAAATACAGTGAATTTCAGAAGCTCGGCGTGGAAGTGTTTTCCATGAGCATCGACACCATGTATGTTCACAAGATGTGGAATGACCACGAGCTATCGAAAATGGTGAACGGTGGGGTGCCGTTTCCGATGCTTTCGGACGCCGGAGGAAGGGTGGGGAAGGTTTATGGTATTTATGATGAAACCGCCGGTGTCGAAACACGGGGACGGTTTATTATCGACCCCGACGGGGCCGTGCAGGGATTCGAAGTGCTGACGCCGCCGGTGGGCAGAAATGTCAGCGAAACGTTGCGCCAGGTTCAGGCGTTCCAGTTGGTCCGGGAGACAAAGGGGGCCGAGGCCACGCCGTCCGGGTGGAAGCCGGGCAAAATGACTCTCAAGCCGGGACCGGACCTGGTGGGAAATGTCTGGAAGGTCTGGAAAACCAACATGGCATTCGACTGACTTTGCCGGTATCCGACATGTTGATCAAAAATAATTGCACCGGGTAACCCATGGGGTTCCCGGCGCATTTTTTTGAGCAGTAAAACGACTACTTGAATTCAGCCAGCACCTTCAAAATCGCGTTATAATCCGGCTCATGGGAGTTTTCCTTTACCCGCTGGACGTATTGGATGATCCCGTTGCGATCAACGAGAAACACGGTTCGGGCCAGAAGCCGGAGTTCTTTGATCAGAACGCCGTAGGCGATACCGAAGTCGGCGTTCAGGTGATCCGAAAGCGTTACCACCCGATCCACCCCTGCGGCGCCGCACCAGCGTTTCTGCGCAAACGGAAGATCCATACTCACGGTCAATATTACAGTGTCGGACCCTGTCTCTGCGGCTTCCCGGTTGAACCGCCGGGTTTCCATGTCGCAGACGGAGGTATCCAGACTCGTTACGGATGAGATGATTCGGATCTTGCCCTGGTAAGAAGACAGACTCACGGGTTTCAGGTCATTGTCCAATAGGGTGGCATCAGGAGCTGTATCGCCCTTTTCAAGCGACGGCCCCAAAAGTGTTACCGGGTTCCCCTGGATTGTGATAATACCCCTTCGTTCCTGCATATTCGGTCCCCTTTCATTGTTGGGTTTTGCGGGAGAAGTATCCCTTGATTTACAAACTAAGGATAGAAACCTGATAGGTCAAGGCGGCCGAAACTGCGTCTCAGACGGTGGCCAAATTATTTTGGATTGTATGCCTCCCGGGCACCGGCGGCCAGCCGGGCCGCACTGTCTTCCACCTGAACATCCCAGTATTTTTCAATCCGTTTGGTGATCTGGTAAATGTTCTTGGCGGTATCGCTTTCCGGAAATTCCAGCAGCAGCGGTGTCTGGTTCCGGGTTGCCTGACGCACCGTCGGGTCATAATACAGAAAGCCGAAATAATCAGCGGCAAGGCACAGAACCGTGTCAAGGCGTTTGTCGATCTGGGGGGTAACGCTGAGTTCATCAGGGTGTTCGCCGAAATTGAAGATGATCCTCAAGCCTTGCCGGTTGCAGATTTTCGAGATGGTTCTCGCTGCATTTGGATACTCCAAGGCGATTTCCTCTTTGAGGGAAGAGATCGAGGACATCTGCCCCTCCATGGGGCGCTTGTAGAATTCCCGAAGAAAATTGGTGACAGAGTGGTCATTGGAAAACGACCGGGAGATGTTGCGAAGCAGAAAATTTTTCAGGAAAACGAGCATGTTCATGATGGCCGGCGGCTCCGGCGTGGTGATGACGATGCCTTTTCCCGAGATGGCAAAGAAGTCGAGCGTGTTGTATGAACTGCCTGCGCCCAGGTCCATCAGAATATAGTCGGCCGGGAGTTTCCTGATATGATTGACGAGCTTTATCTTCTGGGCGAACTGGATATTGGCCATGAAAGGCGTTTTCCCGTCCCCCGGCAGAAACCAGAGATTGTCGACGCCGGCGGGAACTAGCAGGGTTTCCAGGGAGCCGCTTTTCGCCTGCAAATAGTCGCCGATGCCGGGATACTTGTTCGGCATGCCCAGGAAGGAATGGAGGTTGGAACCGCCCAGATCCATGTCGACGGCAATAGTCCGGTGACCCGATTGCGCCAAGGCAATGGCCAGATTGGCGGTTAAAAAGGACTTGCCGACGCCGCCTTTACCGGCGGCGATGGGGATGATTGTCGCGTTTGATTCCATGGACCACCTCATTACCGATTCACTGAAAAGACCGATGGATCACTCAGCAACGCAGACATTGCCCGGTTTTGCGCAACTGTTTTTTATTGCAAGCTTTTTTATCATTTTAAGCCGCAGTATGTCAATTTGCCGGGGCCTTGAAATGCGCCAGATAGTTCACGCTGGTATTGCCGCCCAAGTGGTAGCGCCGGGTCAAAAGGTTGTAATGAAGTCCGGTAAGATTACAAACACCGAGACGGGCATGTTCCGCCCATCGGATCAACTCGCGGGGCTTGACGAATCGTCGGCAATTGTGCGTGCCCTTCTCGATCATACCCAGAAGATATTCCGCCCCCACAATGGCGAAGATAAACGACTTCAGGTTCCGGTTCAGGGTGGCGAAGAAGACGTCGCCCCCCGGTTTCACCAGGCGGCCGCATGCCTCGACGACGCTTGACGGGCTGGGAACATGCTCCAGGAGTTCCATGCAGACCACCACATCGAACACATGGGGATTGCCGTCGGCAAACGATTCCGCAGTACTGCGCCGGTAATCGATGGAAAGCCCGGATCCGGCCACATGGGAAACAGCCGCTTCCAGGGGCGCTTTGCTCATGTCGATGCCCGTGACGAGGGCTCCGGAGCCTGCCATGGCTTCGGACAGGAGTCCGCCGCCGCAGCCGATGTCCAGCACTTTTTTCCCGGCCAGGGGAGTCCGGTCTTCTATGTAGCCAAGACGAAGCGGATTGATGTCGTGGAGCGATTTCAGTTTGCCGGCCGGATTCCACCAGTAGTCCGCCATGGCGGAAAACTTCAGGATTTCGGAAGGGTCGATATTGTTTTGCTGCTCTGTCATCCTGGCACCGTAAATTGATGAGATTCAGGCTGCCGCTGGGGCAGTTCATCAGAAAATACAACGGATCTGTTTTACCACAGAGAGCACGGAGAGCACAGAGGAAAACAGATTTTCAAAATACTGATTTTCAAAATACTTGACAAATTGTATCGGGATGTTAGAAAATCAACAAAACATTGGATGACGATGATGAAAAAGCCTTATTCCATTAACAACCTTTTTAATACCGTTCCCGTCCGGGTCGTAGCGGTCGTCTCGCCTGCGAGGCGATAGGTTGGTAATGGACTGAATTTCAAGCAGTTCGAAAAAGAATAAATCCGTTACCGACCAAATCGTTGGTAACGGATTTTTTTATATAAGGATGAAATCTCAGTTCGAAGCTGTCGACCGGAAGATATCACAACCGGTGGATAGAACAGAAAGGAAAGGGGTCCATGGAGCTTTCAGGTGCTCAAATTCTACTCAGCACCCTCAAGGACGAGGGGGTGGAAACCATTTTCGGGTATCCCGGCGGTATGACCATCGATATTTACGATGAGATGCAGCACACCGACATTCGTCACATTCTTGTGCGCCATGAGCAGGGGGCGGTACACGCAGCAGACGGCTATGCCCGGGCCAGCGGGAAGGTTGGCGTGTGCCTTGTCACCTCCGGACCGGGCGCCACCAACACGGTGACAGGCCTCGCGTGCGCCTTTATGGATTCAATTCCTCTGGTGGTTTTCAGCGGTCAGGTGCTGTCCCATTTAATCGGAAACGACGCCTTCCAGGAGGTGGATATCGTCGGCATTACCCGCCCGTGTACCAAGCATAACTACCTGGTGGTGCGTACCGAAGATCTGGCACGAACCGTTAAAGAAGCATTTCATATCGCGCGCTCAGGCCGGCCGGGGCCCGTGTTGATAGATCTACCGAAAGACGTGCTGGTGAAAAAGATACCGTATAAAAAGCCGGAAAGTGTGGCCCTCAGATCTTATAACCCGACCTACCACCCGAACATCAAGCAGCTGAAAAAGGTGGTGGCGTTGATCAAAAAGGCCCGGCGCCCGGTCATTCTGACGGGCGGGGGCGTGGTGCTCTCCGGCGGATCGGAGGAACTTGCCCGGCTCGCCAGAACCGCCGAAATTCCTGTAACCGGCACCCTCATGGGACTGGGGTCGTTTCCCGGTACCGATCCCTTATGGTTGGGGATGCTCGGCATGCACGGAACGTTTCGTGCCAATATGGTGACCGGGGCCTGTGATCTGATGATTGCCGTCGGGGTCAGGTTTGACGATCGGGTCACCGGCCGGACAGACAAATTTGCTTCCCAGGCGGAGATCGTTCATATCGATATCGATCCGACATCGATCCGGAAAACCGTACCGGTGACCATTCCGGTGGTGGGGGACTGCAGGATGACGCTGCAGGAACTTAACCGAATGCTGGAAGAAGCCGGCCCCCTGAATAAACCCGGGAGCCGGAAAGAATGGATGGCCCAGATCGAAGAGTGGAAAAATACCCGGCCCCTGGCCTATCAACAGGATGGGGATATCAAGCCGCAGTTCGTCATAGAACAACTCTACGAGTTGACAAAGGGCCGCGCCATCATTGCCACCGACGTGGGGCAGCACCAGATGTTCACCGCCCAGTTCTACCATTTCGACCAGCCGAATCATTTTCTGACCTCGGGCGGATTGGGGGTGATGGGGTACGGGCTTCCGGCGGCCATCGGCGCGCAGGTGGGGCAGCCTGATAAACCGGTGGTGCTGATTACCGGTGACGGGAGTTTTCAGATGAACCTTCAGGAGCTTTCAACCGCAATACAATCCAGGCTCCCGGTCAAGATCGTTATTCTCAACAACCGGTTTCTGGGCATGGTTCGCCAGTTCCAGGAGCTTTTTTATAATAAGTGCTATACGGAAACCCGCATGGAACATGCCCCGGACTTCGTTAAGCTGGCCGATGCCTATGGGGCCATCGGCCTGAGGGCATCCAGGTCGGAAGAGGTGAAACCGGTGCTCGAGAAAGGATTGGCGGCGCCCGGGCTCGTCATCATGGAATTCATGGTGGCGGAAGAAGAATGTGTGTATCCCATGGTGCCGGCGGGCCGGGCCGTTACGGATATGCTGCTGGCATAATGAAAGGATTGTGAATATGTCTACCACCAGATGTGTCCTGTCTCTTCTTGTGGACAACGAGCCCGGTGTCCTGTCCCGGGTTGCGGGACTTTTCAGCGGCCGTGGGTATAACATCGAAAGCCTGTGCGTCGCCGAAACCATGGATCCGAACACTTCCCGGATTACCCTGGTCACCGAAGGCGATGATCTGATTCTGGAGCAGATCAAGAAACAGCTCAACAAGCTCATCAATGTGATCAAGGTCCATACCCTCAGCGGCTTGGATTTCATTGAACGGGAAATGGCGCTGATCAAAGTGAGTGCAAAGGCCCAGCACCGGGCCGAGATACTTCGAATCGTGGATATTTTCCGGTGCAAGGTGGTGGATGTCGGGCCGGAACACTACACCATTGAAGTGACCGGAAGCAAGGGCAAACTGGACGCCATTTTAAGCCTTTTGAAACCCATGGGGATCAGGGAAATCGCCAAAACCGGCACCATTGCGATGTTTCGGGAATCGAAATGAGGCAAAAATATCTTGACATTTAGGCCGTTTTGACATTTTCTCTTTGGCGTTTACAATGAGTTGATAACGTAAATTCCCCGGACTCGGGAGCAGGAGGATAATAATGAATATCAGATTTGATGGGAAAGTCGCCGTCGTCACCGGCGGCACCAACGGCACCGGACTCGCCTGTGCCGAAATGCTGTTGGGGCTTGGCGCCAAGGTCGCGGTGATCGGCTCCAATGCCGAACGGATGGCCGGCGCGGTTGAAAGACTGCTACAGAAGGGAACGGTCAAAGGCTACCAGCTGAATCTTGGAAAAATAGCCGATATTCCCGCCACCGTTACCAAAATCAGGGAGGAAATGGGGGAAATCGATGTGCTGGTTCAGGCGGCAGGCGTGATGCAGTCCTCTCCTGCATGTGATATTTCCGAAGAAAACTGGGACCTTGTCATTGATGTCAATGTGAAGGGCCTTTTTTACATGATGAAGGAAGTGACCGATCAGTCGATGATTCCCAGGAAGACCGGTTCCATCGTGAACTTCTCTTCCGTCGCCGGTGTCATGGGTATGGATGAACCCCTGTGCTCCGCACATTACAGCGCCAGCAAAGGGGCAGTGGTCCAGCTGACACGCCAGGCTGCCGTGGAGTGGGCAAAGTACAATATCCGTACCAATGCCGTCGCTCCCGGTGGTATCATGACAGGGCCGCTCCTGCAGATGCCGCCCGAGATGGTGGCGGCCGCCTCTGCACCGATTCCGCTCAAGCGGTTTTCCCAGCCCAGCGAAATCGCCTCGGGTGTCTGTTTTCTTGCAAGCGACGCCGCGAGCATGATCACCGGCCAGGTCCTGGTCATTGACGGTGGCGGTTCCATCGTCGGCCATTAATTAAGCTAATCGATGACCCCATCGGCCGGGGGAATAGCCCTCGGCCGATGTTCTTTCTCTCTCACCTAAAAACGGTATGAAACCACATTTCTCCGAGTGACACCCGGCATTCAAAAATAATCAATCGATTCTTTGTTTTTTTTTGTGCTCTTTGTGGTTTCAGGAAAAAATTTTATTTTGGAAACAGCAAACGGACATTTGGAAATTCTTGACAAGGGATTCGGTTTCCTTCGCTCCATTGAGAACAATTTTGAGCCGACACCGGAAGATGCATTTGTTCCGGCCAACATGATACACAAATTCGGCCTGCTGGAAGGAAGCTATATTTCAGGAACCGGGGCGCGGGGGAAAGGTAAAAGTCAGAACTTGCGATTGAGCGTCATCGATACGATCAACGGTCTTTCACCCCAGGAAAGCGCCGGTATCGAGCAGCTATGGAACCAGACAAGCATCAATCCCTCGGAGCGGTTTACCCTTACACGCTCCTCCAAAGACCTGACGGGAATGGCTCTCGATACCATTGTTCCCATTGGAAAGGGACAGCGCGGTTTGATTATTTCTCCACCCAAATCCGGGAAGACCACCATTATGCGTCACATGGCAAATGCCATTGTCCAGAACCATCCGGACGTAAAAGTGTTTGCCCTGCTGGTGGATGAGCGTCCCGAAGAGGTGACGGACTTCAAGCGCGGCCTGGTGGGAGCCCACGTGCTGCACTCATCCGCCGACCAGAGCATTTCGCGTCATATGCGTATCACGCGCATTGCCATCCATACGGCAATTCGATATGCCGAGGTCGGCGGGGACTCGGTGGTCTTCATCGATTCTCTGACACGGATGTCCCGGGCTTTCAATGTCGAGACCGACAGCCACGGACGGACCATGAGCGGCGGGCTTGGGGCCAACGCTCTGGCGGTTCCCCGGAAGATATTCGGCGCGGCGCGTAATGTGGAAGGCGGGGGATCTCTGACGATCATTGCTACGATTCTGGTGGAAACCGGCAGCAGAATGGATGACATCATCTACCAGGAATTCAAGGGCACCGGAAACATGGATCTTGTACTCAGCCGCAAATGTGCCGAACAAAGGGTTTTTCCGAGCATCCATATCAATGCATCCGGAACCCGTAAGGAGGCGCTCCTGTTCGATGACGATCAGTACCGAAAAGCTCTGGAAATTCGCCGGGGACTTTCAGACCTGGACGAAGTGAAGGCAATGAGCGAATTTCTGGAGTATCTGGACCGAGCCAGCTCATAGCTCATAGCTGATAGCTCATAAGAAAAACCGAGGAGCCGAAGAGCGGAAAAGCGGAAGAGCCGCTGAGAAAAGAAAGAAGCTGAGAGGATAAGGGGGTGAGAAGTTAAGAAAACACAACAATCTGAATGTTGCGCATTTTTCTCAATATCTTGCTTTCCCAATTTCTTATTGCCTGTCTTTGCAGTTCTCTGCGCCTCTGCGGGAGAATGGTTTTCACGTCGTTGCTATCAGCTATGAGCTATCAGCTATCACAACTCCGCGATAACGCTGCCCGTACTCGAGGACTCGTATCCCGGAAGGGCCCGGAGTTCCTTTCGAAGCTCAATGCTCTGTAAGGTATCCAGAAGAACGCGCATGGAGGGATGATCGGCCATATCATCGGGCAGCACCAGGTCGCATCGGGCGACCTGGATAGGGACAAAGTCAAGACCATAGGCGTTGGCAACGGCCCGGAATCCGAGGGCGGCATCCGCAAATCCGAAAGCGACTTTCTGTGCTCCGTCCGCGTGCGTCTGGACCTCGCTATCGTAACCCGCCACCGTGTTGTGAGGAAGGTTCATACGGTTCAAGTAGTCATCCAGCAGGCTGCGCAGGGCGGCGCCCGGTTCCCGGTTGACCAGCCTTACGCGACCACCGGCAAGGTCGCTGACATCCCGAATGCCATGGGGGTTGCCGGGGGCCACCATCAGGCCTTCTTCCAAAAGGGAGAAAGCGATGACTTTTGCGCTTGTTCCTTTTAGAAAGGAGCGTGCCAATGTCACGTTGGCTTCCCCCGAACTTGTGTTGTGAAGGTGGGTTCCGGCGATATGCGCATGGCCGGCGGCCAGACCTCGAAGAGAGTTGTAGCTGGAGGTAAACCGGCAATGCATCCTTACGGCCGGGGCATGGCGAAGAATATGAGCTCTCAGGACGGAAAATGCCGGGTCGCATCCGAGCAGGATAATGGTTCGGTCGATAGCTTCCTGGGGGTACAGGAGATTTACCTTGCCACCGTCGGGACTGAGCAGACCGTCGGCGGGCCTGAAACCATGGTTGAAGCTCTTTTTCCCGGCCAGGGGGTATCCCACCAACCGTCCTCGTATCGATGCCACCTCAATGCGCGAATCGTCCAGTTCTGGAGTTTCGATAAGCGTGACCGGCTGCTGGATATCCGGAATTTCTTCAAAGAAAAGATCCTCCACCCGGCATTCCAATTGCCTGGCCAGCCGTAGCGCCAGAGCGGTATTTGGGACATACTTCCCGGATTCCATATCGTAGATGGCCTGTCGCTTTACGCCCACGTTTTGGGCCAGTTCGATCTGAGACCATCCCTTGGATTGACGAATCTCTCTCAGTCGGCAGAGAATTTTTTCATCGCCCGGCTTCATGGATACCTCCGGTGGTGATTTGCAGCCATTCCATTAGATTACCTTGTCTGGGAAAACTGTTGACGTTTAAAACCATGTCTTGTAGT
>JBECKW010000280.1:0-9426 GCA_040235505.1 Desulfobacterales bacterium | reverse complement strand
AGTGAGGGTATCCCACACATGCTGTTTGAGGGTTGATTTTTCATTGCCAGTGACAATCCGATTGCTGGGATTTACAAGGTCCCATCTTTTATCTGAAAAATCCATTTTGCGTGCAGCTGTTTGCAACGGACGATCTTAAAAAGCGGCTGGCAAATATATCGGCCTGTCTTCACCGGTGATCCCTTAAAAAGTGGCCGGGACCCAAATCCGGGGGAGAATGACGGAGCCTGCGATGGAACCTGCGGAACAATTTCCGGCGCTGGTGGCAATGATACATTGTGGCATTCAGTATGTTCATAACTCACCATTTTATTAAGAAATAAAGTTTTTGATACCATTATTCAGACCTTGTTTTTTGTGAATTCATGGTTATTAAAATAGTAGGTGTTCATGAAGATGGGAGGTGCGAAATGACCGAGAAAATAAAACAGGTGATTGCTCCCCTGATCAACGTAAACCACAACGATGACGATACGGGACTGGAAATACGGGTGGATCTTGCCGGCGCTGCAAAGGATACGATCGATCTGGATATGGGGGACAGGGGCTTCTGCATTTCGGCCGAAGCCGAGGATTTTAAATACGAAAACTGCTTTATGCTGGGACACGAGATAAAAGGGAAGAATGCGAAAGCCAAATTCGAATCCGGACTGCTGAAAATCACGGTGCCCTTCAAGGACACCCTGCATGGCCATAAGGTGGCCATTGCATAGACGTTCGTGAAAAGGAGGTGATCCGGATGGGCGAGAATAAAAAGGAAAAAAAGGAAAAGAAAGACAGGGGCAAAAAAGAAAAAAGCGAATCCATGAACTGCTGCTGTTATGTGGCGGATCCTTGCGGATGTTATGTAGATCCCTGCGGCAATTATGTCAGCTCCTGTTGCTGCTAAAACCTGTCATGCACGGGATTGTGTCCGATCGGAACCGATCCCGTGCATTCCAAGATAAAGGGGGTAACCATGAAAATTGGCAATCGGGGACCCGGCAAAACCATTATCGATCTCGAAATGCTGATGGAATTGAAGACATGCCCGGCATGCGGTCGGAGTTTCAATCTGGGTGACCCGGTGGTGCTTGCCTGCGGTGCGTGGGAAGGCCCGCCGAGACTGATCCACGAGCACGAGGCTGTTTTCGATCGGAAAACGTCGCTTTTTATTGAAAGCAAATGCTATCAGGCCCGCCAATCGCTTACTTGATGGCTTCGGGAGGTTTTTTCAGCTCCTGCGCATCGTAAAGTTCGGGATATAATTTCCGGGCGCAATCCGGGCATAGCCCGTGGCTGAACGTGGCTTCCGAATGTTTGTAGAGGTAGGCTTCGAGCCGATTCCAATATCCCTGGTCATCACGGATTTTCTTGCATGCGGAGCAGATCGGAAGGATGCCCCTCAGGGTTTTGATCTCTTTCAGGGCCATCTGAAGCTCATTTATCAGGTTGTCACGCTCTTTTTCCATTTTCTTGCGTTCGGTAACATCATGGATGATGGAATAGAGATGCTGTTTGCCCTGGATGACGATGGGTCCGCTGTAGACTTCGACATCCCGGATATTGCCGTTCGCCAGACGATGACTGAAATTGAAAACCCGGCGAAGCTCGTTTTTTTCCGCCCGCATTTCCAGGGTGACCTGTTCTGCCGTAAGGATATTGATGTTGCAATATTTTTGTCGTCGGTACAATTAAAAAATGTAGTAAAATAAGACGGATGCCATGATTTTTCTATTCAGCCGAAAACCTTGCCCCGCCGATCTTTGAGGTGCACGAATGCATGGGTGAAATGCTTGCCCAGGGATTTTGCATGTGGTATGTCGGCGCATACCTGTTCACCCTGGATATCAATATAGAGGAGAATTATAAATGGAAACCTGCCCCTGTGGAAGCGGCGCCACTTACGCCGAATGCTGTGAACCCATCATCGGTGGCACCGTGACCGCCGAAACCGCGGAAAAAATGATGCGGGCGCGATACTCGGCATATACGAAGGCCGCCACCGATTTCCTTTTCGAGACAACCCACCCCGACCATCGGAAGGGGTATGATCATGCCGGAACCAAGGAATGGGCGGAGAAGTCCGAGTGGCTGGGCCTGGAGATTATCGACACGAACCGGGGCGGTCCGGAGGATACCGACGGCGAGGTGGAATTTATCGCCCGTTTCCGCGAACGTGGAGTCAGGAACGAACATCGCGAACTCGGACACTTCAAACGGGAAAACGGCGCCTGGTATTTCACCACCGGGGACATGGTCAAGTCCAAGCCGGCCGTTTCCACCAAAGTCGGCCGAAACGAACCTTGTCCCTGCGGCAGCGGGAAAAAATACAAAAAATGCTGCGGGAAATGAGGCGATTTGCCAAAGGCTGGAACAAATAAAGCGAATGCCCAAAGCGGATGAGGCGAGTGCCTAAAGTATATAAGGCGAGTGCCTAGAGTGCGCTAGAGTGCCTAAAGTGCCTGGAGTTGTGGTATTCTGCCGTTTGAAGTATGTCGCACGCCACTAAATATTAAAGGGGGCGCCCCGCATGGTGGGACGCCCACTTTTTTTACTATGAGCTATCAGCTGTCAGCTATGAGCTGTTTGCTATCAGCTATGAGCTATCAGCTGCCAGTCTGCATTACGCTCCTGATGCGACGGAAAGTACGATTTTGCCTTCGTAGGTGCCGGCCTTGATGGCGGTTTTCTTTCCGTCCACCGTCATGGTCACCTTGGCGCCTTCCAGACCGGTGATGGAAGCACCGTCGGCAAGGGTCAGATTGGTGATGTAGGACGTTTTGGCCACCACCCAGGTGGATTTCCCGTCCAGGGAAACTTTCATGCCGTATTTGTCATCCGTGGTGCAGTAAGTTTCCGTCACGTCGCCGATCAGGTAGTAAAGATCCGTTTTATCCTGCATATGGAGCTTTTCGCCGTTGGGACCTACTGCGTGTACCGCCGTGGCCGTTGTGATGGCGCCGGTGATGGTCGCGCTCTCGAGGCTGACCGCCACATCATGCTCGGACGTCATGGAGGTGACGATGTCGCCCTGGAGGCTGGTATTTTTGAAAATGGCGTTCACCGAATTGTTGCCACTGCCGCCGGCCATAGCGCCGCCAGGCATCTCGCCACCGGGGGCGCCACCAGCGGGCATACCTGCTGCCGGCATTGCACCGGGAGCACCACCACCGGGAGCGCCACCACCAGGAGCAGCACCGCCGGGAGCACCGCCACTTGGAGGCCCGCCGCTACGGTCGCCGCCCTGGGCCGGGCCGCCCATGCCGCCGGAGGTGACGCCGCCGCCGCTGGGCGTGGCACCACCACCGCCAAAATTCGTATTGGGATCGTCATTTACGATCGCTTCGAACAGGACACCGCTTTCGGAATTCAGCTGGGCGTTGTCGACAATAAAGGTCGGGGTACCGCTTTTGACCTGAAGCACGGCTTTCTTGGTATTGAATATGGAGCCCTTGTCAATGGTCACCGTGCCGGAGCCCCGGTGGGACATCACGCCGAATCTTCCGGAATTCACCACGGTACCGTCCGTGAAATGCCCGGTACCGTTGGTCATGATCAAGCCGTAGTCATTGACGTCGAAGGTGCAGTGGCTGAAGGTGTTTTTGGCACCGTCGGCATAGGAGCCGTAGCCGCTTTCAACGGTTTCCAGATGACAGTTGGTGGCGTTGAGCGTCGTGTTCCGGCAGGCATCGGTGGACAGAACGCCCCATGCCTGGGCTTTGACGTGGCAGTTGTTGTAATTTGCGGTCCCGTTTTCCAGAACGTTTGTGGCGCGGCAGTTGCCCACCAGCCCCAGCATCCAGGGCACTTCCATCATGACGTCGCGTTTATTGGTGCTTCCGCCGGCAGTCCATGACCAACCGTAGTCCGCCGGCAATGTGCCGTTATGTACTTCAATTTCGGAATCGTTGATGGTGGTGGTGCTGTCACCGCCCACCCAGATTGCAGTCCGGACGGCACCGGTATTGTTGATCTTGGCCTTGTCAATGGTGACTTCGGCCTTGCCTTTGGTCATGATGGCGGCGCCGTAACCGGCGAAGTCGTTCATCCCGTTGCCGGTAAAGCTGATGACGGGATTTTCAATGGAATAGGTGGCCGGCTCATCTCCTGTAACCATAATACCGTTGAAGTTTTCGTTCTTCGATGTGATGCTGACATCTTTTGCGCTGCCGTCCCCGACGGTCCCTCCCACCACCGCTGCGGCCACCGATTTTCCGGGAATGTATTTACCGTTTTCAACATAGATGGCGGTCCGGTAATGGTAGGTGGTCGTGACCATACCTTGCACGGAAACCGGGATGTCATCAGTGGGGGTCAGGACAATATCTCCCGCATAGGTTCCGGGCTTGATGGGCGATTCGACCCCGTCTATCGTCAAGGTCAGGCTTTTTCCCTCGGGAGGCTTGACCTCCGCACCCTCGGCGATGGTCAGTTGGGTCAGTTGAGTGATCTGGGCAACCTCCCAGGTGCTGCCGGCTGCCACCGTTTTCTCTGTACCCGAAGGGGCCTTGCTGCAGGCTGCCGGCAGTACGAGCAGCACGGCTGCGCACAAAGCCAGCAAAATCGTAATGGACCTTTTTTTCACGATCATTTTTTCCTCCTCTTTTTGAAAACCACTGTTTGACTATCGAACATTAAATATTGATCAATGCCTAAAATGGATTCGCGCCCTTGCCCATGGATGGAAACGGAAACCTTTACTGAATACAGCAGGGACGGCTTGCCGAACAACGTCTGCCTTGTAATGATGAACCTGTAACCTGTTTGTTATTTATATCGTGGTCGGAAATCATGTCGTATGGACTGTGAATACATATCAGTATTGTGGCAAAAATCAAGTGGGGAAAGGGCGGCGGCCAGGGTGATCGGATGTAAAACAGAGTGAAATAAAAAACGAACGTCCAATCCCGCCGTGGCGTGATTGGACGTTCATCTGTTTTGTTTCATCCAACGGAAGGATCGGGGGATGTTTTTTGCGCAACCAGATAGAGCGGCGTGACCGGTCCGCCGGCATTTCTCAATTCATGGATTCTCAGAACATAGCCCAGATCTTTCCGGATGAAGTCCGCGATGGCGTCCTGATCCTCGACAATATTCTTCCAGTCAAAATGCGCTCTTTCTCCCTCCTGGGCGTTATATACCACCAGGAGCCCTCCCGGAAGCAGATGCTCGTCCACTTTTTTCAGGAACGACTTCCAGGGGATATAGTTGAGCAGGGACGACACTATTGCGCCGCTGAGAAACTGCCGCTCCGGTCCCACGTCCAGGTGTCGTCGCTTGACGATCCTTCTTCTTGCCGATTCGAAGGATAACTCGTTGAGATGCCGCAGCCTGTCCATGGTCGCCGGGTTCGTTCCCGCTCGAAACCCGATATGCGACGGCGTATGAAGCACATGGGAACCGTCGTAAATTACGTCCTCGCGGTTGTTGAAGGCCCTCAGCTCCATCTCGGCGGTTACCGGGCTGTCGGGCAACTCCCGGGCAAGCTCATGCACCATGAAATGATAGTCCACCAGAAGCCTCGTGATTCCACCGCCGATTTGGGCGGAAGCACATTGTGCGGCTTTCATGGCGTCGAATTCGGACGCGTATTTCCGGAGCCAGTATGCTTCGGCCAGCGCATATATCGCTTCCTCCGGAAGTGATGCATCGCCCGCATCTTCAAACCAGATATTGGTCGCGGGCCAGGGGCTGCAGCCGAATTCGGCCTGCACCCCCCTGACCACGCCCTGTCGTTTCAGGATTTGGAGCAGGTTCAGAAACTCCCGGGTCATGAAGATGTAACTATAGTCAATTCGGCCCGGGTATTCCCACATGGGGCCGAACAGGGCCGGGGCGTCCGCATTGTTCCCAGGGCCGAATATCCGCTCGATGGCCTCCCGGGGAAAGAGAACCGTCTCCGTTACCCGTTCAACGGGGATTTTGCTTGGATCCGGTATCATCGTTTAAGATGTTGAACCAGGTGGCTTCGTGGGTCCCGTCTTTGGTGGTGTTGTATCGGATATTGACCCGCTCATTCACTTTAATATCATCCAGCGTAACGGGATAGAATTCGGCATCGTAGTAAGTCGCCTCCGGATCGATTACCAGGGTCATCTCTCCGGATTTTTCATCTACAACCGTTATTTGCGACAACTTTCCCTTGGAAGGGCTTACGATCTTGAGCGTTTTGACCTTACCGGTAACCTGTTTGAAGTTTTCTCCCGGAAATTGCGCGAAGGAGAAAGCGGCGGTTAAAAGAAAAACCAGTGTCAAAAGAAGTGTTTTTTTCATGAAAAATCCTCCCGGTGGCAAAAGGGGGTTGATGTGCGTCGAATGCCAAGTTTATTCCGGCCAGTTCTCGGGCGCCGGGCCCCGGTCTTCCAGGCTTCTCGGGTCTACCCCGTAGGGCCGGCCATAGCCGATGACAAACCGGGGGCGTTTGTTGTAAACCTTATAGACCTGGTGCAGGTAGCCTTCCGCGATCTTTTCGTCGGAAAGGTACTGTTTCGTGTTGACGGGGCCATAGGGACTGTTCGGGCGCATGCGCTCTTCCTGTTTTATCCCTTTTTTTAATTGTTCGAGCCGTTTCCGTCCGTTTTTCTCGTAGTCGTGGATGGCGTTCTGCCATCGCATCTGGATCGGGTCGACGGTTACGGCGCCGGTGGGACAGATCTGGTCGCACATGCCGCAGGGCAGGCAGGGGTCACCCATGCGGGGGGGCGTGACGGTGAGGTCGATGCCGTCGACCGGGCAGAAATCCATGCACAGGCGGCACTTGGGATACAGGCATTTGCTCTGGTCAAATATCAGGCGGAAATGGATCAGCTCCATGTGCTTTTTCCAGTCGATTTCCGCTATCTGGGAAAGATCGACGGTTTTCGGCGGTTCGGGGATGAGGTCCGTATTGCCGGCGTAAATCAGACGGCTGTTTTCCACCATCTGCTTTCCGAAGGCCTCGGCGTCTTCCAGGTCAATCTTGTCGGGATGGCCATCCGCAGCCGTGGGGCATGGTTCTCCCAGGGGTCCGTACTCCGCCCCCTTGTAAGCTCTTCCGCCGATGAAGATGAGGCCGTGCTCCTTGAACAGGGTATACAGGGCGTTGAAATTGTTTCCCCCGGAATGGGCGGTGCTGAACAGGAACAGATGCTTGCCCCCGACGTAGCGGACCGCTTTGATGAAATTATAGGTGTTGAATCTCATCTGCCCCATGATCGGGTTGCCGAAGCCGATGATGTCATAGCCCTCCAGTTTGGCGGGATTGGCCTCCTTCATGGGAATGATGTCGCATTCGCAGCCCGCCTGAAGAACCCCTTTGCGGATCGCCCTGGCCACTTTTTCCGTATTGCCGGTCAGGGAAAAGTAGATAATGATGCATTTTTGTTTCCCCAGTTTTTTCAGATCGCCTGCGCTGGATTCGATGGCATCGGCAATACTCGTTTTAAAAACCCCGTCGAACAACCGGGCCATCTTCTTGGCCGCCAGTGCTGAAACGGAAGCCAATCCGGCGCCGATCATGAACTGCCGTCTTCCCATCAACGATTTAAGTAAATTCATGGTCGCCTCCTTAATAGGTTTGGTCCCAAGGGTCAGGATATTGTTTCGAATGCTTTGAACGTGGGAGGTGGGCATGCTTAGAAAAAAATAACACACATAATTATATAAAAGGCTGCGTGGCAAATTGCATTGGCAGGAGATGCAGATCTATTGACAAAGTGCGCAAATCGATTCGACCGCATATGATGTTTCTGACCGGCCTTCTTCTTTTATATTATCCATGTCAGGTAGCCGAATTCGAACCCCATGGTGCCTGCCATCTTTGCTCTTTGACATACGCCGATATTTTACGGTAGCCTGAAAAATAATTTTCTTTGTTATCAACCACCGAGGAGGTCGAAATGTATATACTTGCCGTAAACGGAAGCCCCCGGAAGGGCGGAAATACCGAACTGCTGCTGAGGGAAGTCCTTTCGGAACTGGACGATTCCGGTTGGAAAACCGAGCTTGTCACCGTCGGCGGAACCGAAATCCGGGGCTGCACCGCCTGCAACAAATGTTTTAAGACTCGAGATAACAAATGCAGCATCAAATCCGACGGTTTTAATGAAATATTTTCAAAAATGCTCAAAGCGGATGCCATGATTCTGGGCTCACCAACCTATTTTGCCGCGGTATCCGCCGACCTGAAGGCACTGCTCGAAAGGGCCGGCTTTGTGGCGCTTGCAAACGGCAACGCCTTTTCCGGAAAAATCGGAGCGGCCGTGGTGGCGGTCCGGAGGGGCGGGGCCACCCATGCGTTTGATACCATCAACCACATGTTCCAGATGTCTCGAATGATTATCCCCGGTTCGACTTACTGGAACATGGGGATCGGACTCAGGAAAGAAGAAGTCAAAGACGATGCGGAAGGCATGGCGAACATGCGCCATCTCGGGAAAGTGATCGACTGGATCGGCAGAGCCATAAAACCCAATATGGATGATTATCCCAAGGGGTAAGACAAAGCCGGACCCTCTGGATCCGGATCTTTTACTCCGGCAGAGCAACAGACACTTCGATCCGGCCGCCGCCGAAGGGGCAGTCGAAGGAAAGGGAGACCGCAGTCAACCGCAACCCTCCCGGATCCGAATTCTTCCGGCCATACCGCGGGTCGCCCATCACGGGATGCCCGATCATGTTCAAATGCCGTCGGATCTGGTGCAGCCGTCCGGTCTGGATCCGGATATGAGCCGTGGTGATGTCGTTTTCTTCATCATAGGAGACGACCTCGAAGGCGGTCACCGCGGTGCGCCCGTCCAGAGGATGGTTGATTTCTCCTTTGGCGGCAAAAACCCGCAGATCGCCCTTTACCCGGGCCTGATACCGTTTTTCGATCCGGTTCCGGCGAAGCATTTCGGAAAGGCGGGCCGCGGCATTCTTCCCATGGGCCACAATGATGAGGCCGTCGGTTTCACGATCCAGACGGTGCACCGGGTATGCCGTTCTTCGGGGGGAGAAACGGGTTTCGATCTGACGGGTCAGGGCGCAGTGATCCCCGTACGGCGAGCCCTGGGACATCAGCCCCGCGGGTTTGTACCAGATGCTGTATTCGATACGATCCAGCAGACACCTGGCCTCGGGGGCCTGCCGCTTCAGAATCTCCGGGTCGTAATAGAGCCAGACGGCATCCCCCGGCCGAACCACGGTCGTGGCCCGGCGAACGCGCTGCTTCTTCCCCCCCGGCCGACGGACCCAGACCGCCCCTTTGGTCATGGCGCCCTTGATTTTGACCTTTGAGATGCCGCTAAGAAGCCTGATCGCATCACAAAGTGCCCCCGGGTCGTCCCTGGAGATAATTCTATGAAATACATCCTGCAATCCCATGATTCCAATTACCTCGATTTTATCCGTCCAGTCCAGGGAAATAATCCACATGGGAAGCGCCCGGATCGTATAGTGGGAAAGCACCATGAGCGACGATGCCGC
>JBECKW010000274.1:0-10114 GCA_040235505.1 Desulfobacterales bacterium | reverse complement strand
CTGGGCGCCACCTTTATCCCGATAAAGACGGCGCTTTCCCCGTCAAAGGCCACCGATGAGTTGTAGGTTTCCGACCCCAGGGTGACATTGGCGATATCTCCCAGGCGGATAATGGCGCCATTTTGCGATTTGATGACCAGATCGCGGAATTCATCCACCGAGTGCAGTCCCGTGTCGGCGGTCAGATTGATGGTCACCATCTGTCCCTTGGTGTGCCCCAGCGCGGAGATAAAATCATTGGCCGCCAGGGCATTGCTTACGTCGGTGCCCGTCACGCCGTAGGCGGCCATTTTCTTCGGGTCCAGCCAGGCCCGCATGGCAAACTCGCGACCGCCCAGGATTTCTGCGGTCTGCACCCCCGACACGGTCTGCAGCTTGGGCTGCACGACCCGGATCAGGTAGTCGGTGATCTTGTTGGTCGGCAGAACGTTACTGTCGAAACCGATGTACATGGAATCGATGGTCTCGCCGATGGCCACGCTGATCACCGGCTGCTGGGATTGCCTGGGCAGCTTGTTGAGTACGGCATTGACCTTGGTGTTGATCTCGGTGAGCGCCTTGTTGGGATCGTAGTTCAGCTTCAGGTTGGCCTGAATCGTGCTCAGTCCGAGCGTGCTGGACGAGCTGAGATAATCGATGCCGTTTGCCTGGGCAATGGAATTCTCAAGGGGAGTGGTGATAAAACCGGACACCAGCTCAGGGTCGGCCCCCGTATACACGGTTGAAACGGTCACCACCGCATTTTCGGTTTCCGGGTATTCACGCACCCGAAGAAGTCCCATGGCACGCAGTCCCAGGACCAGAATGAGCAAACTGACCACGGTGGCAAGCACCGGCCGCTCAATGAAGATATCCGTAAATCGACTTCGACTGTTTTCCATTCTATTGGTCCATCGGCTGGGGGGCAGCCTCGTTGCTGGGTTGAATCTCGTTGTTGATCGTGACGCTGCTGCCGCTTCTGAGTTTGAGCTGGCCGCCCGTGACGACCGTATCACCCGCCTTGATCCCCGTTAAAATGGCGATCTGGTCCCCGCGGGTGCCGCCCACGGTGACAAAGGTCTGCTTGGCGATAAGTCCTGGGGAGCCATTGGTGCCCGCCCCGCCCTTCTCGACGGTATAGACGGTCTCCCCATAGGGATTGTAGGTAATGGCGGTCTGGGGCAGGGTAAGGTACTGTTGCGGCTGACCGGCCTGGACCTGGGCCGAAACGAATACACCGGGCACAAGTTCGTGTTTGGGATTCGCGATGGTGGCCTCGATCTCGATATTGCGGGTCTGGGGATCGACCTTGGGGTTGATGGCGGTGATGGCGCCCTCGAAAGTCTGTCCCGGTTGGCTGTCGGTGGTAACGGACACCTTCTGGCCCAGCGCAATCTGCGCGATGTTTTGCTGGGGCAGAAGGAAGTCCACATAGACCGAGTCGAAAGATTGCAGGGTCACGATCGGGTCCCCCGGATTGATGTATTGGCCGGGATTGACGGTACTGATGCCGATGCGACCGCTGAAGGGCGCGCGGATCGTTTTCTTTTCGACCACGGCGGCCTGCTGTTTCACTTGGGCCTGTCTGCTTTTAAGATCCGCCGCGGAGATATCCAAAGCCGCCTGGCTGATGGCCTTGATATGGAACTGCTGCTCATCGCGCCGGTGGGTGGTCCTCGCCAATTCGGCCTCGGCTTCCAGCGAATGCAGCAACGCTTCGTCCGCATCGGCATTGAGCTGCACCAACACCTGGCCTTTTTGAACATCGTCTCCGGATTTGAAATGGAGGCTGCGCACCAGGCCCGCTATTTCCGTGGTTACTTCAACCCCCTGCACCGCCCGCACCGTTCCCACCGCCGTAAGGTTCGGCTGCCAGGTTTGCATTTCGGCCGTGGTTGTCGACACCGTTACCGGGGGGGTTCGATTTGCGTGCATGGCCTTCTGCATCATTTTATTGGAAAAGGCCTTGTAGCCGAAAATGCCGCCGAACAGCACACCGGCGCACACCAGCATGATGAGCATTCGTTTGATCATTGGGCTCTCCATCTGCAGCTCTGTATCGTCTGAACGATATGAAATAAAAATAAAACGACCAATGTATGGTCCTTTTTGCTATTTGGAGGCGGCACCTTCAGCCGGGCCGGCCTGCCATCCACCGCCGAGCGCCTGGAAAAGTGCGGCTGTGTCTGCGAATCGGGCTGCCTGGGCCTGAATGAGGCTGATGCGCGCCTGCTGGTACTGGCGCTCGGCATCTAGCAGGGAGAGGTAGCTGATGGCTCCGAATTGAAACTGTTTTTTGGTCAACGCCAGTGTGTCGGCGGCAGCCGCTTCCACATCGGATTGGGCCTTGAGGGTGTCGGCATCGGAAGTCAGGGCCTGCAACACGTCCGCCACATTAAGGAACGCCTGCAGCACCGTTTCACGATAGAGCGCCGATGCCTGGTCGTAGGCAGCCACAGCCGCCCGCTTTTTGGCTTTCAGGGCGCCGCCCTGAAAAATCGGCTGCAGCAATCCGGCCCCGAAATTCCAGACAATGGTATCGCCCTGGAACAGATCGCCGATCTTGTTGCTTTCCGAACCATAGCTGCCCGTCAGGGTGATTTGAGGATAAAGATTGGCCGTCGCCACCCCGACCTGGGCACTGGCCGCATGAAGCAGGGCTTCGGCGGCCTGAATATCGGGGCGCTGGCGCACCAGGGAAGATGGCAGGCTCAATGGCAGATCCTCAGGCAGCACCATCTGATGGATTTCGAATTCGGGCAGCCCCCCTGCATCACCGGGAAGCTTGCCCACCAGCACCGCAAGCCGGTGCCGCGCTTGGGAAAGAGCCTTCTCCAGGGGCGGCAGCGACGCCTGGGTCTTGGCAAGCTGCGTCTGCTGGGCAAGCACATCCGTACGCGAATTACCGCCCAGTTTGAACTGCTCCTGGATCATTTTATACTGCTGCTGTTGGTCTGCAAGGATCTCCCGTGTTGCCTGGAGCTGAGCGCGCAGGGATGCCTCTTGGATGGCGCTGGTGACGATGTTGGCCGTCAGCGCCAGATAGGTTCCCTGCAGCTCAAAGCGTTGGTAATCGACCTGGGCCCGCAATGCCTCCAGTTCCCGTTTCACCCCTCCGGAAATATCGAGCAGATAAGAAACGTTCACCGAAGCATTGTAGAGAGTGAACGTCGAGGTCGCACCGCCCGACTGTCCAAAGGACGAGCCGGAAAAACGCTCCCGGGTCGCCGCAAGCTTTGCGTTTACGGCCGGAAGGGTGCTTGCCCCGGACTGGGCACGCAAGTTTTCCTCAGCCTCCCGCAATGCAGCCTGGGCTGCGGCGGTTGTGGGATTGTCGGTCATGGCCTGGCGAATCAAGCGATCCAGAGGCTCGGAATGGAAAAGCATCCACCATTGGTGCGGAATCTTTTCACCCGGCTTGAATGTTTGAGCCTTTCCGGCGACCGTTGTCGCCGCAACCGTCTTCGCCGGGATCGCCGTTGAGGTATAAGTTTGTGAATTCGGCGCTTCAGGAGGGTTAAAATTGGGCCCCACCATACAACCCGTCACCACAGCACTGCATGTCACCACCACCATTGCTTTCCAGTGCACTGCCTGCTTCCTTTCTACTGAAAATAGCCTGCGCGGCCACAGGCGGACCCGGGACTCATATGCCCGGCGTGCAAAAAAATAAACATATTGCTGATATTTTTAGCATGATCATACCCGAGCCACAATGGGGTAAAGACAGTAATTGCACTTGGGGCATCTGCCTGTCCCTGTTTTGCCGTCTCATTACGGCATGAAACTTCCTTCCCTTTATTTTTTCACCGAACATTCATCCTGACTCCAAAGTATTTTCACCAGACATCCAGTATCACAACATCTGACGCGCTTTCAATACGGCCGGCAGTCATCCCGGCAGAGCTATTCCCCCCAAAAATATACACAAAAAAGTGCATCACATAGAAATGTCCTTACCTTCCAGCATCCCAGCCTCCCAGCCTCCCAGCATCCCAGCATCCCAGCATTCTTCATCCCCCATCTTGACATACCCACAATGTGGCACATATTTGTATAGAGTCATCCAAACACCGGGAGGAAAGAATTATGGCAAAAGCATTGATATTGTGGTCGTCACGAACGGGAGTCACGACCAAAATCGGCGAAGCGATTGCCGAAGGCCTGCGTGAGGCCGGGTGTGAAGCGAATGTACGTGACGTCAAATATGTAGAAAGCGAATCGGAGCTGGCGGGCTACGATGCACTGATTTTAGGCTCGTCCACTTATAACGGAGAAATGAATCAAGCCATGAAAACGTTCCTGTTCACGGCCGAAAAAGCCGATCTCGGAAATGCAGTCGGCGGGGCGTTTGGCGCGTTTGAATGGAGTTTCGAAGCACCTGAACGGATTTTCAATACCATGAAATATGTTTTCAAGATGAAAATGGCAAAGGGCCCTTTGCGGTTGAAGTCGGTTTCCCAAAAGGGAGGCACTGAAACAGCCCAGGATTATGGAAAAGAAATCGCCGCGTTGATTGTCTGATCGGTATTTGCTTTTATCTTCTTGCCCTCCGCTTCCGTTTGCGGATGGAAAAACCGAACCGCCCCAGGCTTTCTCCCAGGGAAAAGTATTCCCCGATCCCGTATGCCATCAGATTTGCTTTATCCAGCCGAAAACGTCCCTTTGCATCCACCAGGGCCGATGTCACCTGAACCGCTTTCACCTCTGCCACGAACAATTCATGCGTCCCGAGCTTCATGGTTTTTCGAACATGGCACTCGATGCTGACCGGGCATTCCAGAACGATGGGACATTTCGTCTTCAACGCGGCCGCCGGCGTGAGACCGGTTTCGGCAAATTTATCCACATCTCTTCCGGAAACCATCCCGCACCAGTCCACAAGTTTCGCCTGTCGCCGGCCGGGAATATTGACGACGAATTCCCGGGTGGCTTTGATAATGTTGTAGGAATGCCGCTCGGGACGAATCGAAACGGTGAGCATGGGCGGATCGCTGCACACGCTTCCGGTCCAGGCAATGGTAATGAGATTAGGCCGCCATTCGGGTGCTTTTCCGCAACTCACCAGCACCACGGGGACGGGTGACAGGACGTTTCCGGGTTTCCATGACTGTTTGGCGAAGGCTTCCTTTTTCGTTGCGGTTGTTTTTTTCGGCATGGACATCTCCTCCTTTTCGGGCCAATCCTATGCAGGATGCGGCCTGCTGGCAAGGAGTTTTATCCGACTTCCTGCATTTTAACCAGTTTCTCGTGGCAGCTGATCACGCGCTCTCCCACCAGCCCCGCCAGCCGCTTGTAAAAGAGCATGCCGGTGGAAGGATGCCGCCGGAGCACCCGGTCCAGTTCATATTTATTGATCCGATACAACTTGCTCGGCTCCGCACACTCGACCGTGGCGCTGTAAGTACCCCGACCGGCCAGGCTGGACCATCCGAAGGCATCCCCTTGTTTCAACGCCGAAAAGGCGGCATTTGAAACGCCGCCCATGTAGAGATTGACCGCCCCGGTCACAAGAATATAGAAGTAATCCGCCGAATCCCCCTCTCTGAACACTGTATCCCCCGCCTGGTAGGATCTGGTTTCCATAACGCCCATCATCTCTTCCACGATGTCATCACCGATGTCGCCAAAGAGATCGAGTTCGCGAATAATCATGATGTCCTCCTTTTTATGCCGGTCATTCAGAAAATATTTAGAAAGAGATGAAAGCGGATAAAACCCGTTTTGCTGCGAGACCTGGCAACTGCCGTGAGGGACGCGCTGGATCGCAGTCGGGAAAAAACGATTTATTGCGATCCCGGAACCATCGGCAGACGGCTCCGGGATCGTCTTACGTCAGGTATTACTTGGCAAGCGAGATAACAATATCGCCGGTATAGGTTTTGCCGTTTTCAATCTTGGTTTTCTTGCCGTTAACCGTCATTTCCACCTTGGAACCTTCCGGGGCGGTGACCTGTCCGCCATCGAGGGTCAGGCTGGTCAGATAGCTGGTGCCGGTAACGGTCCAGACGGTGTCGCCGCTCAGCGTCACGATCATGCCGTTGTTGACGGCCGGCGCGGGGGTGTTGATCAAATCGCCCAGGTAGGTGGCGTTTTTGGAGACGATGACGCCTTCATAAAGATCGTACTTCTTGTCACCGGTCACGATATAATTTCCGCCGTCATCGGTCGCCGGCGTGAAAACCGTCGAGGACCCGCCGCCGGGGCCGCCGGCCATCGCACCGCCCGGAGCGCCCCCTTCAGGCATGCCGCCCCCGGGACCACCGGCAGGTGCACCTTGCATTGCACCGCCACTGGGGCCGCCACTCGGCATACCACCGGCAGCTGGTGCGCCTCCGCGGCCGCCTTCTGCGGCGCCAGGCGCACCGCTCATATCTCCACGGCCACCTTCTGCGCCGGCAGGCGCACCACTCATGCCGCCGGGCATACCGCCGCCGCCCATGCCTTTTTGAGCTTCCCACTTTCCGTCAATCTGATACCCGTCCCCGTTGACGGCGATCTTGTTGCCGTCGGCATCCTTTTCTTCGGCGAAGTAAAAGGAGTAATTCCGGTGAACCGCCGTGGCCGAAGAGACCACACCGGTCAATTTGACGTTGTCAAAGCTCAGAACCAGGTTCTGGCCCTTGAGGTGAAGGTCATCATCGTCGACGCCGGAGACGGAGTTGTAAAAGTCACCGTTGATTTTCATATTTGAGAAGCTGCCCTGGGCATCGGAGACAACGTCTTTCAGCTCGGTGGTGAAAATCTTGGTGTCTGTTTTGGTGACATGATAGATGTCGTGGTTCTCATCTTTCACCACGGCGGAAGGATCCAGCAGCTCGGTGTAGTAACTTTTCCCCATACCCGGATCATCGCTGCTCATAAGCTGGAGAATTACGCCGGTGTCGGAGTTGAGTTCGGAGTTGTTGACCGTGATGACAGGATAGCAGTGTTTGATCAGAAAGTTTGCACCGTGGGTGTCGAAGATGGCACCGTCCACCTTGGTAATGCCGGTCTGGTTCTTGTGATACATCACGCCGTACTTGGCGGTGACATGGGTGCCGTTGATGAATTCACCGCCGGCATATTCGTTGGCGCAAATCAGGGCATACGTCAGACCGTACTTGGTGCTGCTGTATTTTGTATTTCCCATGACGGTGTTTTCAAATACGTTGTGACAGGCGCCAATGGCATAGGACCCATAGCCGCTGGTGCCGGTGATATCGACATTGGAGTCTTTTACATAAAGCTTTATGGAAAAGTCACCGAATTTTTGGGGGGCACTCACATCGTCCGTGGAAAGTATGCCCCAGCCGTCGGAAAGCAGTGTGGTGTTTTCATACCTGACATTGGCATAGCCGTCGATCATCTGGGTTCGCACATGGCCGTAGGTCTCGATGCCAAGCATCCAGGGCACGCTGGACATACCGGCACCCGGAGGCGCTTCACCTACGGAACCGTCTGTTTTGAGGAAGGAGTTTTTAACGGTGACAGTCAGGTTGTCCTTTTCAAACTCTCCCCCCGAATAGATGGCGTGGCGCAGCGGCCCGACGCCGGTAAAGTTGAAATTATCTATCACGACATTGGAAGCTCCGGTAACGGCAATACCGGCCCCGTAGCCGGTGAAGTCGTTGCCGCCGGCGCCGTTGGCCGTCATGGTGACGTTGGAAACGGTGTAATTGGAATCGTTGATGATGATGCCATCGAAGAGACTGTTGTTGGATGTGATGGTCATGCCGGATGCGGACGTGTCGTCATAGGTGCCGCCCACCAGGGCGGAAGTGACCGAGCTATCTTGGACAATGTGGCCGGCATCGACAAAAAGGCCGGTACGGTAATCGATGTTTGCGCCTTGGGTCATCTTGCCGTTATAGAGCGCCTTGCTGATTTTCTTGGTCGGGGTGAGCACGACATCGCCGGTGTAAGTGCCGGGTGCGATAGCGGTTTCGACACCTCCCACCGTCATGGTCAGCAGGTAACCGTCGGGCGCGTTCACCACGGCACCGTCTTCAATGGTCAAAGTGCCGTTCAGCGTGGTCTTTTGGGCAACGGTCCAGGTGGCGCCGCTTTCAACGGTCTTGTAGTTGCTTGATCCGCAGGCAACCATTCCGGCCAAGCAAACCAGGGAAAATAGTATGACAAGTACAGTCATAATCCGGGTGGAACTTCCAATTTTTCTTCTCATAGGAAAATTACCTCCTTTTCAATGAATAGGAACCACGAAGATTCCGTTTTATTGGATAGCTTTTCATCGTTTATCCGGCGGTGTTGCGTTTGTATTTTTTCGTTACTTAAAAAATGGGCTGGAATGCAGATCTGTTATAGATATCTCAAACAGGAGGGGTCTGTCAAAAGTTTTGGCGAATCTGTTTTGGCGGATAGGTCGCCGGAATGCCTGGATAGATGATACCCGGAATGAAGATCATGCCCTTGAAACCGGGTATTTCGGAAACACCGGAAAGGAGCAATCCGATCAGCTTTTTAATTAACCAATTAATTTAACAAATATTTTTCGATATTCCGAGTGTCATGGGCCTGGCATACCCTTTGCTCATATGATCTTCAAGCGGGGGATTCGCCCCAAAAAATACAGGAGGATCATGACCGCATGGAGACAACATCTTTCGGAAAAATAAAAAAACACCTGCCGAAAATTGCCATCTTGCTACTGGTATTATGCGCCGCGCAGGGTTGGGTGATTTACAGGTACGTCGTTCACCGTTCCACCGATTCGCAGCCCTGGGGCTATACAGATACCATTCCGTCATTCACAAACAAGCCATTCGCAAATCAGACGAAGAAAAACCGGGATTTTTTCAACCGGTTTTTCAGCAACAATTTCTTTTCAAATAACACGGGCCCATTTGAAGAAATGCAGCAGTTCCGGAAGCAGTTTGAGGAATCAATGAAAAACGACACCGGCAATATGTTCGGCAATTCATGGAGCAGCTGGTTTGGCAGCAATAATTCGACGGATACCGGCGGAATCGATATCCGCACCATCGAAAAGAAAAATTCATACGTCATCACCGTCGAGATTCCAAACCTGAAGGACAACAAGCTCAATATCAATATCAATCAGGACGGTGTTTCCATTAAAGGTGAGTTTTCCCAGACAGTGGAAAAAAAGGACCGTTGGGGGAACGTCATCGGAAAAAGCGAAAGGGAACAATCCATTTCAAGGCAAATCCCGATCGCAGGCGATGCCGACTACGATCATGCAAAAATCGACCACAAAGGGGACAAGGTCATCATCACGATTCCCAAACGAAGTGTGTAAAAACCAAGATCGAAGCCCGGCCCTGTTTTGTCCCTCGGTTTATTTCAGGCGCAGGGGGTCAGAAGCGGAGTTCCTAATCGCTTCTTTGTATGACCTGCTGTAACACCCGCTATAGGTTTGACAGGCAACCGATATTCAAAACTTGACACAACACCGCATATATAATATCTGATTTGGATTGTAATTATTTCACAAAAAAAATAAACCTCGGGAAGAGATCGGTTCCATTGCAGTCTTCCAGAAATGAGCCATATTGAAATTCGTTTTATCGCACCGATCGTTGATATAGGGGTGCTCCCACCATTGAAAGTAATTTCAGGGCATTCAGCCTAAAAGATTAGTTATAAAATATAGGGGATGTGACGGAACAGGCGAACTGACGACCCCTTTAAGCTGCGAATTGACTCAAAAGAACCAGGCGCGTTCCCGGCCTTTAACCTTCCAACTGAAGTAGGGGGAAACGCATGAAGATACCCGGTGCTTTGCAGACTGAAAAAGCCGCTGCCAGCTATGTACGATGGGTGATCCTCGGCCTGCTGTTCTGGGTCAGCATGTGCAATTTCCTGGATCGGGCAGTTTTTGGAAATCTTGCGCCTGAGATGCCGAAATACCTCCATTTGGAGGAAAAGGTCACACCCGCACAGCTGGACCAATACTGGCAGGAGCATTCCAGCGAGGTGCTTGCCGCCGTTCATGCCGACACCCGGGCTGAAGGGCTGAACCTGGGGCCGAGCGCGGAAAGCGTGGCCTATATGAAGGACCAGATCGCCAAGAATTCCTGGGCCGAATGGTACTGGAACATGAACACGGCCTTCACGGCCGCCTATGCACTCAGCATGCTGATTCTGGGCTGGTTGATGGACACGTGGGGGCTGC
>JBECKW010000273.1:0-6243 GCA_040235505.1 Desulfobacterales bacterium | reverse complement strand
GTTTTGGTTAGCGGCCGCGTCATGGTCGTCGCTTCGTGCGTCATCTTCCTTTTGCTCCTTTTTCACATGCCCTTCCAGCCACTGCTTTTCTTCGGCATCGCCTTTGGCTATGGCTTCTTCGCGGGCTTTCTGGACTTTATTCCATTCCCGGACAACGTGTTGCACGGCTTCTTCCGTCGTTCCCTCGTTATTCAGCTGGTGAATTTCCGCCATCCAGTATAGTGGATTCCGATTAATCCAGTGAATATACCGGGCGGGATGGATCGGTTGCGGTTCGTGATGCAGGTACATCACCCCGTAATGGATGGCGATACTCAGGCCGCGCAGGGCGGCTTCGGCGCAAATGCGGATATCGGGGCCGTAATTGCCGAGATCCATCAGTCTTGTTCCGCCGTCGAACCACGGATACGGCACGACGTCAAACACTGTTCGATGGTAAAGGCAAAACCCCGATCCGGTCGCCAGCCCCGGTTCTGATTTTACAGTTCCGTAAATGCAGTCCGCCTCAGTAAAATCGATATGCGGCCGAACCGGCATATAGCTTTTCCCGGATGGATCGAGCTTGTAGGCGATCAGCCGGTACGGCTCCATTCTCGATGATGTTATCCCGCCGATGATATGGTGGACAACATTGCCGTCATCATCAGTGGCCCCGTCGATCAGTAGGGCCAGGGCATCCGGGCCAAACGAGTGGTCGGAGCCGATAACCAGCAGCCAATCTCCTTCGAGGTTGTCGGCAAGGTTGGTGTGATTTTTGGCCACATGCAAACCTCGGCCGACCGGCCGGGGAATAATGTTGATTCTCAGGCCCAGCTTCATTGAATGGTCAATCATATCAATGAGCGATTTCAGGCATTCCTCGCTGGCGTCCACGGTCAACCCGGAGAACCGGGGCACGGGAATGCCGATGGAAACCATCTGGTCGAACTTTCTATTTATTTCTTTTGATTCTGACGCCCCTTCGTTTTGGTTTTTCGGCTGGGGCTTCGACGGTTGTTGTGTCATGTGACGGCTCCTCTTCGACCATGAAACGTTTAAGTGACCTGATCAATATGTTTTTGGCGATGCCATTGATGTCGTTATACGCCACCCCGGCTCCGCCGACAAGCTCGTAAATCTGCGTGGTAAACTTCGAGGCGATCAGGTCAACGACCAATTCAAATTCCGACTGCTTCATTGTCATGCTCTCCTATACTCTGTTTGACATGCCTCCGGACATGCTCTTGATCATGGCCATCGGTGATGTTCCCTCCGGCGGACGATTCAGGCTTCGGCCGGGTTGTGGCATTCCGGCGATGCCGCCTTGTCCGCCGCCTTGTCCTGTTTCCAGGGTTGGTACTGGCGGGGCTTGTCCGAGAATATTTCTGATCGAGGCGATATCGAGGAACCGTTCCTCTTCAAACAGGCGCAAGAGAAACATATCGATCATCGCCTTATATTTCGGGTCAATCTGGGCCAGCGGCACCAGGTTGCGAATCGCCCCGTTGAGTCGGGCGATGGCCGCATCGCGGTTGCTTTCCCGTTGTGAGGCGAGGCAGACGAAGTCCGGGTCGATGGACAGGTCTTCTCTGGTAATCGGGGGGATGTAGGCGGCCTCCGGTCCCAGTACGCGGGCCAGCTCGTCCGGGTTAAGAAATTGCCGGTTGAGGTAGAACATTTTCCGGTGGGCGGGAATAACGCCGCTGTTTTCCACGACCATCAGCGGGAGCTGAAACCGCTGGGCGATTTGCTGGAAGACGAGGCTGGACTCGGTGGCGGTTTGTTCGCCCTTGGGTACTCGGCCGGACTTCAGTTCTTCCGCCCCGGTTCCAGCCCGTCCCCTGTCCATCGAAAAGTACATCAGGTTATAAATATCATTGCGGACGGTATCATCCCTGATCGGCCTGACCACGTCATCGATCAGAAAATCACGTTTGATGAGCAGGTTGCCGCCAACCGGATTGTCCAGTTCCGTTGGAAAGTACAGAGCGTCCGGTTTGACCGCCCGCAATCCACGCACGGATGACGCCGCTTTGGTGATCGCCATATTCAACATCAGGTTTGCCGTGTGCAATTGCGGCATACTTTTCTGAATCAGCCCGGTGCCGTAGAGCTGTCCGGGGACATAGTCCATGATCGGTGCAATCAGGCTGTTTTCCTGGGTCAAGATGGCCGTCGGTTCGGCGCGAACGGTTACACCGTTGGCCACGGTAATGATCGCCTTGACGGGCAAGTCGGAGATCCGAGGGCGGAACCAGCCTTCCCATTCGATGGTCAGGATGCCGTCCGGTTCATTGCGCGTATCTTCAGTAAAGCCCAGTTCGTAGCGTTGTTCGGAGGCGAAGACGCGGTCGCCGATGACGTCCAGGACGCCGCGCGGCATTTCCTTGAATTCCCGGATATCGCCGACTGCTTCCGGCCAGTACACGCCGGCGTCGGCATTGCGGACGAAATGATCCCAGCCGCGCCACGACACGGTGCATTTCGGATAGTGGTCTTCGATATGGGCGGAGCGGGGATCGGGGTAAAAGTCATAGAGAAACCATGGGTCAACGACCGGGCCGCGATAGGTGACCAATTCAACATAACCTTCAGCGACGGGGACTCTGGTTGTTTTTTCCTCCCAGCGCACCTTGGCGATTCCGGTGCCGTACATACAGATGGTTTTGATCAAATCGTACCAGACGCGAAAGGCGTTCATCGCGTCGTCATTGTATTGCAGGTACTTCTCGTTGGAGGTAGCGGCTCCGGTATCTTCCGGCCCACGGGGCAGGATCGAGCAGAGAGGACGGGTTTTGAACAGTTTGACCATAAATTCGGCGACGAATGTATCGACGATTTCCGAAGCCTGCCCGGTGGGAATTTGCGAGCTGCGCGGTGAGGAGAGGGTCAAACGCTGGTTGGTGTACATCCTAAAGCAGCTATCGAACAGGTTGCGCAGGGGGCCGAACGATGTTCCGGATAAGATGAGGGTATACATAGCCTGGGCGGCGGCACGTTCCTTGATGCTGCTGCGTTCGCGCCATTCCTCGAAGTTTACCGGCTCACCGGGGTACAGCGCCACGGCCCGCTGTTCGTCGGTTTTGTCCTGGGTCAAAGCGGCATCGGTGGCCATCGGGTGCTCCTTCAAAAAATCGGTGAATTATACTTATCGGGTTCCATATTTTTCATTGCGGCCCGCCTTTTGCCGAGCAGTTGGGCCACGTACGTTTCGTTGTCGGCGACTTCCTTGCGCCGGCGTGCCCGTGCTAGCGCGTACAACATAGCGTCGATGGGGTGGGAGTTCAAGTTTTTTACCGGGTCTTCGGAATATGTGCCGTCGGCCCGGCGCTTATAATGGTACTGGCCATTCATTCCGTCGATAATGACTTTAGTCCCGCCGCTGATCGAGGTTTGCGGCGGGCGGCTGTACAGGATTCGGGATTCCGTTCGGTTGACGATAAAGGGAAACACGCCTTCGGGGTCGCTGGGGCGCTGGACCAGGAGGTCGCAGAGGATATCGCGCAGTTCGCGCGGGCGCGTATAGTCCCAGTCCACGTTCATGTGATACACATCCCGCATGTGTTTGACGGGTGTTTCGTTGCCTTTTTCGTCGATGATGCCGCCATGCGGATTGGACCAGTCGCCGTGCGGATCGACGCCTTCCAGGAATGTGGCCTTGGTCCAGAAGAGGCGGGACCATTTGACCACCTCGGCGCAGAAGATCCGGAACGTAATATTGAATCCCACGAAGGCATACAGCACGCAGAACCGGTCGAGTGCGGAATCGTCGTAGCAGACGGTGCAGGCCGGATGGTGTCCGCCGAAGTCCCAGCCCCGGTAGAGATAGACTCGTGGCGGCGGCTCCACCTTGCCGCTATGCCAGTCGGGGGAGAACTGGTGGAAGACGCGTTTTCCGGAGCGCACGGTGCCATCGCAGTAGAATTCCTGGCGTTGCCGGTCGATGGGCAGGGGGTCGATGACAGTTTCGTGGAACGGTTTGCCGAAATTTTTATATTGGCCTTCGCCGCAGGCGGTACAGGGTTGGCCTTCCCGGTCGAGGTCTTCTGTCCAGTCACAGCATTCGGCATTGGTGCAGACCAGGCGGTTTTTGTCTTTGCGGGGATCGGCAAAGACCATGGTTTCGATAACCAGGTATTTATTTCGCTGATTGCGCCAGACCTTCATGCCTTTGAGCAGGGTCTCGGTTTGTCCGGCTTCTATTTTCACTAGATTGATTCCTCTTCGGTGGTGTCATGGCACATGTGCCAGAACTCGTTGTCTCCGTTGGGAGATGAAACGCCGATCAGTTGTCCGGTTTGGCCCAGGGCGGGGTCGATGGCCGACATCAGCTTGCCGATATCGAGGATATAGGCCATCTCGTCCACCAGCACGCGGGAGGCGGTATCCATGCGGATGTCGTCGGCTTCCTCCGAGAACGCTTCCAGTTTGCTTTGCACGAACGATGCGCCTTTGTCGAATTCCACGGCCGGGGGATAGAAGCGGATGATAGATCTGGTGCCGATATCGCCGCCGGCCCCGCCGATGACGGTATGATTAAGGTCGAGGACTTCGCGCGGGCAGGGCTGGTGATAATAGATGAACTTAGCTCTGGCGATCAAGTTGTTGGCTTTTCGTTGTTTTTGGGAGATAAAGAAATTCATCTGATTACGGTCAAATTGGGAGCACCAGAGCATCCAGGCGGTGGAGGTCCACGACCAGGTCAATTGCCGGGCCTTGAGGTTCAGGATCCGGCGTTCGGTGGCCAGGGCTTCGATGAACCGATACAGGTGGGGGGCTTCTTTAACCGACGGAAATTTTGCTTTGGGCAATTCCGGGCGGTGGACGTCCTGGGTATAGCACCAGTTTTCGAACCAGTAGAACGGGTCTTTAATCACCCGTTCCAGTTCTTTGGTCCAGTAGTCTAATTCCCGAACCCCCAGCTCTGATTCGCTCTGCCCTCTCTTGGATCTTCTGGAGTATCTCCCCATTGTCCTTATCCGGTTTGGTTTCTTTCACTTCGGTTTTCATTTCCTGCCGGAGCACCTGGCTGAGCAGCCGCCCCTGCGACTTGGTGTTGGTAGCCAGGATTTCCCGGTAGATCATAATGGTATCGCGCAGGGTGGCATTTTGCAATTTGTCCCAAAAGACGTTGATACACCGTTTGAACAGGATATCCAGGACTTCGCTGACATTGCGGTCGCCGACGAAATCGATAACGCGCACTCGTCCCCGGCCTTTGGTCCGCCGTTCTCTCCGGTAGAGTGCGGTGCATTTTTTGCACATCCGCGAGAGTCCATCCTCCGTGGATCGGTTTTTGTAAAAGTCTGACTCCAGGAGCACGAATCCGCATTGTGGGCATTTTTTTTCTTTCTCTTCGGTCATTGTGGGCTGGCGTTTTCCAGGTATGCGCCGAGATGCACCACCTTTTTATGGAGATAGGGTTTGACTTGTCCGTCCGCGAACGCCTTGATTGTTTTCGCTGCATTGGCGATGGTATTGATATCCACATCCGGGTCGGGGGAATAGACGTCGGCGGCCAATCCGGCCATGTGCCAGCTGCGGGGGTGCCCGCCACAATCCTTGTTGTTATGCGGGCACCGGTAACCGCTAGTGACGAACAATGGCACTCCCAGTTTATGTCTCAATTCTTGTAAGGCGTTGACCAGGTAGAGGTTAATCCCCTCTTTGGCACAACACTTACAAAGAAACTCCTCTTTGCTGAAATTGGGGGTCAGGTCGCCCATCACAATACTCCGCCGAGGGTGCCGAAGATGGGTCTGAGCAGCCGGGTGGGGTTGCGCAGGTGGAGTGCGCCGTAGGCGATGGCGCTGAACGACGGCCCGGTATCCCAGGCCCGCATCCAGGCATCGAGGCCCATATTCTCGGTTGCGGTCCAGGTGACGCCGGCTCCGATAGTTAGTCCGGGGACCAGTTCGCCGTCGGCATTGAGGGCGATATTATTCAGGACGCCGAGGTCGGCGACGAGTTTGAGGTCGGGGTAGATTTTAAACGGTTCGGCGTACATGATTGCGCCGCCGTATCCGCCGACATCGAGGCCGTTGACTGCGCCGTACTGGTACACGGTATAGATTGACCCGGATCCGAGGCTCCAGATTTTCGCGCCGCCGAAGGCAAAGGTAAAGGTTTGCCCATCACGGAAGCCGGCGACGCCGTGGCCGATGCCGTACCCGCCGATGGTGGAGAGGGTATCGAGGGCCAGGGTGGGGGCTGAGAGGGCCAACAACATAACCACAAGTGCGACAACAATTTTCTTCATAATAC
>JBECKW010000257.1:0-7106 GCA_040235505.1 Desulfobacterales bacterium | reverse complement strand
GAAAATTTCACCCTCCGTAGCAAGCGCCCTGACGGCGTCCAGCAGTGGCGGAACGATATTCGCATTTCCCGCCCGGGCTTTTTTTTCAGCTGTCCGGCTCAAATTGTCCAGGCATTCTTCAACCCTTGCATTATTTCTTTTCTTCCTGATCTTCTTCAGGCGATCAACTTGTTTGGCCTCACCTTTACTGTCGCCCTTGAACAATGGGACTTTAACTTTTTTCTCCACAACAAATGTGTTGACGCCAATAATCTTCCGTTCACCGGTTTCTATTTCTTTTTGATTCTGATATTGGCCATTGGCCATTTGCTGCAGGTAATACCCGTTGTCTATGGCTGCCTTGGCGCCGCCCATGTCTTGAACTTTTTCATACCATTGCCGGGCTTTCTCTTCCATCTGATCTGTCAGCGACTCGACATAATAGGACCCGCCCAATGGATCAACCGTTTGGCCGATACAGTTTTCATGCTGTAGTATATGCTTGGTCAAGCCGGCCAGTCGTGTCGATTCAAAAGTAGGCAGGGCCAGGGCTTCATCGTAGGCGGCCGTGGAAATATGATCGATTCCCGCAAGCATGGAGGCAAGAACATGTACGGTGCTGCGAATGATATTGTTCAGGGGTTCCTGGGCGGTCAGCCGATTGCCTGCGGTGTAAGTACTGATTCGCAGTTTCAGTATACGGGGGTCCTGAGTATGGAATTTTTTTTCGGCGATTCTGGCCCAGAGGCGGCGCGCCGCCCTGAATTTGGCGACCTCTTCGAAAAGATCGTTATCGGAGCTCATGTGAAGGTCAACCCGCGGTATATAATGCTCCGGCCTTACGCCTTTGGCGAGGGCGGCCTCAACATAGCAGATCAGGTTGGCGATACCGAATCCAACTTCCTGGGAAGCAGTGCATCCGCCCCATCGCATGGTGGTGGTGCAGGACCATTGCGGCTCCCATTCCGGAACATTCTCATGCATATAGGCCACCATATCCGAGGCCAGATCAAGCGCCACCGCGGGATTGAAAATATAGGTACCCCTCCCGGTGTATTCTTTGAATGGATCGTTCTGTATGCGGATGCCGATTTGAGACGGCTGGATACGGGAATTCTCACAAAGACTCAGAAACAGGGCCAGCGTCCACGGTCCGATGCAGTTACCGACGGTGCCCGTCTTCAGACCGATCAAAGGAATCCCCCTGAGGGCCCGTTCAAGATCCTCGACCGTATCGACGGCCAGGCCGACCTTCCCCACCTCCCCTTCCGCAAGTAAATCATCGGAGTCCATGCCAAGCTGGGTCGGCAGATCAAGGGCCAGTCCGATGTCCCTGGATCCCGCAGCATAAAGTTTTTTGTACCGTCTGTTCGCCCGCTCGCTTGATCCAAAACCGGCATAAAAACCGAGTTGAGATCGAAACGCACGATAGCCCAGAGGATCGATGCCGCGCGTAAAAGGATACTGTCCGGGGAAACCAATGTCTTTTTCGAAGTTCAATTTTGCAGAGTCGAGCGGCGTATAGATCCTCTCCGTCATGAACTCACCGCTACCGGAGCGGAATTCGGGACGGTTTTCTTCAACTTCCGACAATCTGTCCTTTACTGCCCCATTTTCCCACTCGCCAAGCCAGGTACGGACCTTTTCAAGAAAATCAGAGTAATGCATGTCACTCCTCAAAATGATAAAGCGAAGATATTACCCGCCGATAGACCGGGTAAAATGCTTCCAGTAGGGGGCCCTCAATTCACGCCGCATTATTTTCCCTTGTGCGTTTTTCGGCATTTTCTCCAGAAAATCCACCGAACTGGGTTTTTTGTACCCCGCCAGACGCTGTCGGCAGCATTCGATAATTTCATCCGCAGTAACCGTCATCCCGGGTTTCAGGACAACGGCAACTTTGACCGTTTCCTGCCATTTTTCATCGGGGACGCCGAATGCGCACGCCTCCAGCACCGCCGGATGGGCATAAACGGCCTGTTCAACCTCATTGGGATAAATATTCAATCCGCCGCTGACGATCATTTCGCCTTTACGGTCCAGCAGATAAACATATCCCTTGTCAATTTTACCGATATCTCCAGTGTGGATCCAACCGTTGATCAATTTTTTCCGGGTCTCGTCCGGGCGGTTGAGGTAACCGATCATTGCGTGATCGGCCCGGACGACAATTTCACCCGATTCCCCCTGTCGGACTTCCTTTCCATTCTCATCAACGATCTTCAAGTCCACCATGGTGTATGGCCTGCCGACCGATGCAAGCAGCGCCACTTCTTCAGCAGAACCATCGACAATATGTTCTTCTTTGCGCAGGCAGGCAATGGTCAGCGGCATCTCACTTTGGCCATAATTCTGAATAAATACCCGCCCGAAAATTTCGATGGCTTGCCGCAGTTTGTCGGTGGCAATCGGTGAAGCCCCGTAAATAATTGAATGCAACCGATCAAATGAATATTTTTTAATGTCGGAATGTGCGATGTACCGGTTGATCAGGGTGGGGATGGTTTTAATAATGGTCACCTTTTCTCTTGAAATAAGAGGGAAAACAGATTCCGCATTAAAATTGGACGTCACAACCTGTGTAACTCCCCTTATCCAGCAGGGAAGAACAAAAGAAGACACCGCATGGTAAATGGGTTGGAGGCCGAGAAAAACATCCTGTTGGTTCAAGCCGGACAAAATATCCAGCATAAGATTTCTGGCAACCAACAAAGATGAATCGCGACGCCACATGATCCCTTTTGGTTTTCCCGTCGTCCCTGAACTGTATACGATATGGCCCAGTTCCTGATTGTCGACGTCTCCCTCCGGCTCGACCGGGCTCCCGGATGCCAGAACCTCTTCATAATCCAGCCACCCGGGTGAAGTGCCCGAAACCGAGATGAAATGCTTTACACCGGGCAGCATCGACCGGTCCGGAAGGGAAGCAATATTCTCATGGCCGACAATCAACGCGCTGACTTGTGCGTCATTGATTTGATATTCCAGGTCGGCCATACTGCTGCGGGGGGATAAAATAACATCCACCGCACCTGTTTTATGCTTGGCGAACATTGTTTCAATATACTGGGGGCAATTGCCCAGCAGCGTTCCAATTCGATCATTTTTTTGAATGCCGATTTCCTGCAGGCCATTTGCCAGGTGAACGCTGCGAAGATTCAGATCTCTAAAAGAAATCCTTTGATCACCATAAACAACAGCCGTTCTGTCGGCATGATAGTTCGCATAGCGGCTGATAATCGTCTTGACGTCCATTCGTCCTCTTGGGATTCGGCTATATTTCTTAAGTCGAATACGGGTCTACGTAGATTCCCCCTGATCCATCCAGCTCCATGTGATCAGGAAACATCCCGTTGTGTCAATCGGTATACCCTTGTCGCCGTATCGTGGAAAAGTGCATTGCGCTCATCGGGTGAACCGTGCGCGCAAATCCGTTTAAAAGCATTCCACAGGATCGTATATGAAAAGGAGGTTTTATCAACCGGGAAATTGCTTTCAAACATGCAGCGATCTGCGCCAAAAGTTTCGATACAAAAATGGAAATAGGGCGTCATCTTCTTCGCAAGCGACGCTGAATCCGGCGGCCTTGTCTGCATGTGCCATTCAAAACCGGTGCGCGGCATCCCCAACCCGCCGAGCTTGACCATCACGTTCGGGCAGTTTCCCAGCTCCCCCATGCCCCTTTTCCATTCCCGGAAAACATCGTGGTCTTTGCCGGCATGGCGGCCGATCCCCAGAGGGCCGCCGACATGATTCACAATTATGGTCGTTTCAGGAAAGGCCCTTGCAAGATCCGCCAGATCCAATAATTGTGTATAATACTGCCAGGCATCAAAACTAAGGCCGAACTTTTTTAGGCAGCTGAATCCTTCGCGGAATTTTTCACTGCGGATCATGTCTCTCGAAAAACCCATTGAAGGTATCGCCGGATCGCTGTCCCACGTCGCCACCTGGCGAATCCCCCGCAGCTGTCCAGCACCGGCGGTAATATGTTTTTCAAGAAGAGATGATACCTCGTATCCCATCGTGAGATCCGCAAACCCCACAATCCCTGCGGCGATGTCAACCGGGCCCCGCCGACCCTCTGCAGGTCTTGAACCGGCGTCACGTGCGAACTCGGTCTCCCCCAGGGGACGCAATGATATCGGGCCGTTATTTCGGTACATTGTACCGCATTCGATAAAAACGGTTGAAACAATGCGATGGTCGCTTCCAGCATCCGCCAGGTAGTCTTCCACCAGATAGCGGCCACGATCCCCGGGACCGTTCCATAAATGATGATGCGGGTCGCAAATCGGGAGGTCCGGATCAAGGGGCGCTTCGATCACCTGGCTCAACCAATTGTCCATGTCCTTGTTAATATACGCCAATGTTTATATCCTTACAACAATTCGATTCCCACCTCAGGTCGTGCTTCCCAACGGGTTTCCGTTTCAGGCTCATGGTTTCATTTAAAAGTCTTGAGTATCGAATTTAACAAGACTAAACACTAACCTGCCGCCCGGTAATCATTTATAGAATCCTTCACACAATTTGTCAAGAAATAATGGTGAAAGATGGAATTGTGGATGCATTACGGTCCCAGCAGTCCTGGATTGGGATCTATTTTTGGGTCTTTCAACCGTTCTTTGGATATTTTCTTGACAGCACCATGAAAGAATTCTAATAATTACCTGACGGACGGTAAGTTCCAGCGCGTAAGCCACTCATCTCTTTCGGCAAAAGGAGAGAGCATTATGAAAACCACCAATGACATCGATACGAAAGCCATTGAGACAGACGTTGTTGTTATCGGAGGCGGTGGCGCCGGTTTGGCCGCAGCCGTGGAAGCTGGGGAAAAGGGGGCCAATGTAATATTATTGGAAAAACGAAATGCCGTGGGGGGGAATACCGCAATGGCACACGGCTTTTTGGCCGCGGAAAGTCCGGTGCAAAAGCGAATGATGGTGGATGTTCCAAAGGACGAGCTCTTTAAAACGGCCATGGATTATCATCACTGGACAATAAATCCGAGACTTGTTCGCGCCTTCATAAACAAATCGGGGGACACGGCTCGCTGGCTGGAAGACAAGGGGCTGAATATCGAGTTGCTGCCGGCGTTGCACCCCAAGTATATTTACCGAACTTTTCATATGACGCTCGGTCCGACGGGTCACACGGTTATTAAGTTGCTGGCCCAAAATTGTGAAAACCTGGGCGTGAAAGTGTTTGAAAAGAGCTGGGTCAAGCATTTATTGACCGGAGATAAGGGCAACGTTACCGGAGTCGTGGCTGAAACAAAAAATGGAAAATTAAGGATCGAGGCAAAAAGCGTTATCATTGCCAGCGGCGGGTATGGCGGAAATGAAAAGTTATTGAGAAAGCATTGCCCCAATTATGGGGGGGATACGAAATACTTTGGGCTGAAAGAGCTCACCGGAGACGGTTTAATCATGGCCACTGAAATAGGGGCGTCTACGGAAGGCTTAGGCCTGCCGCATTATTGGGGTGGCCATTATTTCGGCGCCAATGTTTTAAATCTTATTAATCAGCGGCCTGAAACGATATGGGTTAATAAAAATGGTGAGCGCTACTGTGATGAGAATATCCTTTTTGACATGGGGCTTCGGGGCAATGTAATCGACAGGCAGCCGGATAAGGTCTCTTATACACTTTTTGATGAGCGTATGAAAGAGAAGCTGATTGCAGAAGGCGTTGTCGGGGCCCAGGTGGCTTTGCGTTGGGCACCGCCGGATACCACATGGGCTTCGATCATGGAGAAGCTGCCCATGGAAGCGGAAAAGGGGAATCTGAAAATAGCCCATAAACTGGACGAGATCGCGAAATGGATGGGGAGCGATCCTGCAGTTCTCAAATCAACGATTGAAGATTACAACGCCGACTGCGACCTCGGATATGACGCTCTTTTCTTAAAGGATAGAAGATATCTTGAACCACTTCGGGTACCGCCTTTCTATGCCCTCAAATTCCACCAGACCTTGCTCGACACGATGGGGGGGATAAAAACAAACCACAAAATGGAAGTTCTCGACAGTCAGGATAAGCCCATCGCGGGGCTGTATGCCGCCGGCGTTTGTGTGGGTGGATATACCTCCGCTGCTTACTGTTACATGCTTTCAGGAACGATGTTCGGTTTTGCTTTAAACTCCGGTCGTATCGCAGCGGATAGCGCCGTAAAATTTTATATGGGCAAAGGGGTGCAAAAAAGAAAATAGCAACATCATCCATATACAGTGCATTTTATGCGGTTTCGCAGATTTAATACCGGTGACGGATTTCTAAAATAGCAAATTATAGATGTCGTTCCATTGATCAAGAGGGCCGGCCGCTCGAGGCCATAAAATTCCCCCGTGGGTGTTCCATGTTTGCACTTTTGATAAAGAGGAGAAAACATGAAATCAACCTCAATCATCGGAAAGAAAGCAGGCCGGGCCCACATCTTATCTCTTTGCATTCTAATAACAATCACGTTTGGAATATGTGACACAATTATACTGAGCAGCTACGCATATGCGGGGGGAAAAATGTTTGTTAAACGAGATAAGATTGAACCTGTAGAATTTTATGGTTTGTCGGTAATTGATTACACGGCTCGTCAAAATAACAGCTCTTCGTTAGCCGAGGTCACCGTGCCTTCAGGTGTTTCGCACAAACTTTCGTGGTCAAATCGATCGGATAAATATTATTACATTGTTCGTGGAAATGTACTTTTTACCATTGATGGCGAGTCCTGTGAGCTTTCCGCCGGCGATGCCTGCATTATTCGAAAAGGAGAACGTTTCGCTTATAAAAATACCGGATCAGATGATGCCGTACTTATTTTGGTCCACACGCCGAATTTCCTTTTGGAAGATGAAGTGTTTGAAGAACCTGAAAAATAGATCATAACAAGGGTGTTAACAACCAGTTCAGACAGGAAATACAAAAAATGAGGTAATTGGGTTAAATTCTTTACAGTTCGGTCAGAACCTAAGAGGAGAGAGGAATGAATGCTATGAGTCGAAAAGTAAGTATCGTATTTCTTGGAATGGTAAGTTTCGTCCTCATCGTGGCGTCGCTGGGCATCGCGGCAGAGGGTGACATCAAGCTCCCACAGCCGTCATTGAAGAGTGACGTGTCAATAGAAC
>JBECKW010000223.1:0-7024 GCA_040235505.1 Desulfobacterales bacterium | reverse complement strand
TTTTTGTACCGGCAATCCCCATGGGATATGCCTTTGGACGGTTGGGAAATTTTATCAACGGCGAATTATACGGCCGAGTGACGACATTTTCCGTCGGCATGTATTTCCCTCTGGCGCCTACCATGGAATTAAGACACCCTTCACAGCTCTACGAGGCGTTTTTCGAGGGTATTTTTCTGTTTATGGTCTTGTGGCGCATCCGTAGGATGGAAACGCCCAAAGGGGCCATGCTGGCATTTTATCTTACCGGCTACGGTGTGGTCCGGTTTTGTATTGAATTTTTCCGCCAGCCCGACGCCCAGTTAGGATTCGTTTTTCTCTCATTTTCCATGGGGCAATTTCTCTGTGCACTGATGACAGTAGCCGGTATTGGATTGTATCTCTATTTACGACTTCGGGGGAAAACTTAGAAGCGGATTCAGAACGTCACCCTATGTGCGCAATTTTTTAGCATGTGGTTTTTAAGGTATTAAGATTCTGTATCCAAAATACCCGCTTTATCTTTCGATATTCCGGTAGAATCCGGCCGTTTAAACTTAAAAATATAATAATATCTATATGTTGAAGTTTTTAAAAGAAGGCATGGTACAATAGTTGCGTTTATAACGGGTAGTCGGTTGGAGCAACACATTAACAGGAGATAACCAATGGATAACCTGTTTACACTCATATTGATAGGCGCCGTCCTTTTTTTCATGTTCAGAAAAGGCGGGTTTGGGTGCTGTGGCAGTCATGGCCACGGCAATCACGGGGGTCATGATTTGAAAGATTTTCGCGCCATGCACTCAGATCACGCGGAGTCTCACGGTAGGCAGCCGGAGATAATCGATTTGAGCAAAGATGATTATCAGATTATTTCGTCCGATGAAAAGGAGATATAGGCGGCTCTGTTGACAAAGGGTGATAATGGGCTGATATTTAATTGTAAAGAATATGGGGAAGGAGCGTTGTCATGGCCATTGATCTCGTTTGCGGAATGATTATCGATGAATCTTCGGCGCCCGCCAGATTTCAGCATAGGGGCACGGAGTATCATTTTTGTGCCGATTACTGTCGAGATGCCTTTGCTAAGGATCCAGACAAGTATTTGGACGGTGCCAAATCCTGGGGTCAGGCCATGGATCCGGTCTGCGGGATGCAGGTGGATATCCCCAAAGCTGCAGCCATGAGCGTCCATAAGGGGCAGTTCATCTACTTCTGCAACCCGGCCTGCAAGGAAAAATTCGATGCGGATCCGGAAAAATATTTATCCTCCGAAACCGGTGGGACTGAAGAGGAACCGTCAGCGGCGGATCTTTTGATGAAGACACTGAAAAAGGTGGAGTTCCCGGTGGGCGGCATGAGCTGCGCCAGCTGTGTGTCCAAGGTTGAAAAGGGATTGGGCAAAATGCCCGGGGTCCAGGAGGCCAGGGTGAACTTCGCTTCGGAAAAGGCCACGGTCCGATTCGATCCGTCACGGGTCCAACTGGCCGGCCTTGTCAATTTGGTCAGGGATCTGGGGTATGAGGCGGGATTCGAAAAGGTCACCCTGCCAGTTCAGGGGATGAGCTGCGCCTCCTGCGTCAAGCGGGTGGAGAACGCCCTTGGCGGCCTTGACGGCGTTGTAAAAGCTGGCGTGAACTTTGCCACCGAACGGGCGACGGTGGAATATGTCCCCGGGATGGTGTCGATAGCTGATTTTAAAAAGGCGGTGAAGGATGCGGGCTATGAGATCCTGGATGCCGGACCGGTGGAAAAAGAGGATGCCGTCGATCGGGAGCGAGTCTCCCGGGAAGCGGAATTCCGAAAGCTGAAACGCAAATTCATTACGGGTCTTGCACTTGTCATTCCAGTGTTTCTGCTTGCCTATTGGAATATGTTTGGACTGGGGAATCGGTTCGCCCTGAGTCGGAATGTGAATTTTTTCCTTCAATGGCTGTTTCAGACCCCCATCCAGTTCTGGGCGGGATGGCAGTTTTACACCGGCGCATGGAAGGCCGCCAGGCACGGCTCGGCGGATATGAACACCCTGATTGCCGTCGGGACATCCGCCGCCTATCTCTACAGCGTGCTGGCGATGATCTTTCCCCATCTCTTTTCGGCCCAGGGGCTGATGGCCGAAGTCTACTTCGATACCGCCGGGGCGATTGTCGTACTGATTCTGCTGGGGAGGCTTCTCGAAGCCCGGGCCAAGGGACGAACTTCCGAGGCCATCAAAAAACTCATGGGCCTCCAGGCCAAGACCGCCCGGGTAATCCGGGACGGAAAGGAAGAGGATATCCCGGTGGATCAGGTGGCAATCGGTGATCGTGTGGTGGTGCGCCCCGGGGAAAAGATCCCGGTGGACGGCATCGTCCGGGACGGCCATTCGGCGGTGGATGAATCCATGGTGACCGGCGAATCGATCCCGGTCGAAAAGCATACGGGCGACGAGGTGATCGGCGCCACCATCAACAGGACCGGCAGTTTTCAATTCGAGGCCACCAAGATCGGAAAGGAGACCATGCTTGCCCAGATCATCAAGATGGTGGAAGAGGCCCAGGGATCGAAGCCGCCCATCGCCCGGCTGGCTGACATCATCGCCGGTGTTTTCGTGCCGGTGGTGATTGGCCTCGCCATTGTCACGTTTATCGTCTGGTACATTTTCGGCCCCGCGCCCGCATTGACCTATGCGGTCCTCAACTTCGTGGCCGTTCTCATTATCGCCTGTCCCTGCGCTCTGGGGCTGGCCACCCCCACCTCCATTATGGTGGGTACTGGAAAGGGCGCCGAATACGGGGTGCTGATCCGGGGTGGTGAGGCCCTGGAAACCGCCCATAAGCTTTCTGCCGTTGTGCTGGATAAGACGGGCACCCTTACCGAGGGAAAACCGTCGGTAACCGATATCGTTTCGCTGGCACCCTTTACTGAAGAGGAGATTCTCCTGCTGGCCGCTTCGGCGGAAAAGGGCTCAGAGCATCCCCTGGGCGAGGCCATCGTGGGCCGGGCCATGGAGAAGAATCTGGCACTTGTGAGCCCGGAGAATTTCAATGCCGTGGCCGGGCACGGCATCGAGGCGACCATCAAGGATCGTTCCCTGCTTCTGGGCAATCTAAAGTTGATGCAGGACCGAAAGGTTGCCCTTTCGGAGCTTGAAGAGAAGGCCGACACCCTGTCCGGCCAGGGAAAGACACCCATGTTCGTGGCCGTGGACGGGAAACCTGCAGGGATTGTCGCCGTGGCGGACACCCTGAAGGAGAATTCCAAAGCGGCGGTGGATGCCCTCCACCGGATGGGTATCGAAGTGGCCATGATCACCGGCGACAACAAAAGAACCGCCGAGGCCATCGCCCAGCAGATCGGCATCGACCGGGTGCTGGCCGAAGTGCTTCCGGACGGAAAGGCCGATGAGGTGAAAAAGCTCCAGGCTGAGGGCAAAAAAGTCGCCATGGTGGGAGACGGCATCAACGACGCCCCGGCCTTGGCCCAGGCCGACGTGGGCCTGGCCATCGGCACCGGCACCGATGTGGCCATGGAATCGGCGGACATCACCCTGATCGGCGGCGATCTGAAGGGCGTACTGACGGCCATCGCCCTGAGCCGGGCCACCATCCGGAACATCAAGCAGAATCTCTTCTGGGCATTTGCCTACAACACCATCCTGATTCCAGTGGCGGCCGGAATTCTCTTTCCGTTTTTCGGAATCCTTCTAAACCCCATCTTTGCCGCCGCCGCCATGGGGCTGTCCTCTGTCACGGTGGTCTCCAATGCGTTGAGGCTTAGCCGTTTCCGGGTGCCGGTAGCAGCATCAGGCGACATTTAAAATACAAAAACTCATCTTTTTTAAACCGGGAACGGCTTGCGCTTTTGGTGCTTCACGCGTTGTGAAGTGCGCATTATTTTCGCTATTGCTTCTGAACGTTTGTCTCCCCCCCCTCCGCTATTATTGGCATCAAAATAAAAATAATTAATAATATTTAGCCTATAAGGCTTGTCGGCACGTTAATTGCTGTTAATTATAGCTGAAGACGGTTCAACAAATTGTTTTTACCTGAAGAAAGGGGGCAACACCATGGCAACCAGAGATTCAACCGACAACAAGGTTATTGATCCCATTTGCGGGATGGAAGTCGATCCCGAAAAGGTCCGATGGAAATCCAATTATAACGGCTGTACGTATTTTTTCTGTGCCGAGGGATGCTGGCGGGCATTTGAGGCGGACTCTGAAAAATATGCTTACAGGACGGATCATAAGCACTTTAAATGGTGGTTTCGTTACTTGGACCGTTTGGGGAAAGCTACCGGCGGTAAGCCACCAACGTGCTGCCATTGATGAAATGAATTGCGTCCTGCCAGGCGGCGCCCGGCAGCGCAGTTGAACTAAATGTCTCAACAGGGAAAGTGGGAGAGACAAGCCATGAAGTATAAAAAGATCGTCGCCATCGTTCGAAAAGGACACCTCGAAAAGGTGGAGCAGGCGCTCCAGGAACTTGGAGTAAAGGGTATAACGGTGACCCAGGTAAAGGGGTTTGGGGAGTATGCCAACTATTTTTCCCGGAGTTGGATGTGTGAACACGCCCGAATCGAGCTTTTTGTGGTCGAGGAAGAGGTCGATCCTATTGTCGAAAAATTGATGGAAGCGGCACACACCGGAGCGTCCGGCGATGGCATGATCGCCGTCCTGCCGGTGGAGGCGGTCTACCGCATTCGGACAAAAAGCATGGCAACAGTTGATGAGGTGTGACCCGGTGTGATGATATCAGGTCTGTTTTTAGATGGAAACGGCGAGCTTCTCAGTCTACACTCTTCAGCCGAATGACAGTTCCTATTAGGGGGGGCTGATCAAACCGTGCGGTAAAACGCGCCTTGCGCTGCATTCCCCGACCGTTCTTCGTCCTCGGATAATATGCAACTTTCCGGATCTCAAAAACCTCGCCTGCCGTATCGACCAATGCAACCTCGACATAATCGGGCATATTGACTCCGATGGTTCCTCTGAGATGCAGCTCTCCAGAAACCTTGAACCCATCGTTGTCCGTAAAGGTCTGGACCTGGCTGAAGTATGCTCTGGTATCGTGAACGAATTCCTTCTCGTATTCCGTACCCAGCATGTTCTGCGTGGTGGCACAACCGGACACAAGTATCCAGATTCCTAAAATGAATGCCGCGGCTGAACTCTGAAGTATTTTCATGATGTCACCTCATTCGTCGACTCCTCACGGTCCTCTTGTCATGTACGGGTGGATCGTTGGATATGAGAAATAAGAATTGAATATCCCCCAAGTCTCGCTATCCGGTAATATCTTTTGTTTTGCTTTCAAATTCCTCCTTGTTGATTTCTCCCCGGGCATAACGCTCCTTCAAAATTTCAATGGCACGGTCGGTACCGCTTCCGGCGGGTTCATGCTGGGCGCCGGACTGCGCCAGCCATCTGATAAAGAAAATCAGAGCGGCCAAAACCACAATCCAGAATATGATCATGAAAATACCACCAAACCATCCAACCCCCCACTGACCCATCATGCCGCTCCCCATATGCCAACCGCCATATCCACCGGTTTGGGCCAGCCCCACATCGAAGGTCAGGACGGTCGATAAACTCGGTATTAGTGTGAAAAAAAGAAGCCATAATGTTTTCTTCATATTCATGGCACACCTCCGTTTGTTTTTGTCTATACAGTATATCCTTTTCACCATGGTAAACAGCAATTCCTATGCCATGGCATACGTGGGAAGGGAATGGTAGATAAGATTGTCGAAATGGTGATGTGAATCGCCCGCACATACCGCCAGGGGATAGCATGGTTGCCATCCCGCCAGGGAAGCCGGCATATCGCAGCTTTTTAACGTGTCGTGGATTTGGTGACTGCTGATGTAATCCGAAGCATTGGCGCGCAAATTTTACGCACTTGGTCTGGCTGGAATGTGTAATTCGTACCCACAATATCCGTCTTGATTCTCTTCCCTCCCGAAACCCTTCGCCAAAGAGGGTACGGTAGGTATTAATAGATAGCATGATTACAATATTTTGAATAAGTGTGCATTAGCCCGGTATGGTTATTGCTGTGATAGAGGCTGACGGATATCAATGGGCAAATGTTTGGCCCAAAATTATGTATTAAAGGTTTTTTTGGTTTTCAGTGGGGGGTCCCATGAACGCGAACAAAAAAAGAATACTGATCGGCTTTTTGCTTGCTCTGATCACTGCTCTTCACTACCTCATCGACGGGAATCGAATCGTTACTCACATATTGCATCGCGAGTTGTTTTTCATTCCCATCATATTAGGGGCCTTCTGGTTCGGCAAGAGGGGAGGGCTGATGGTTGCCGTGTTGAGCTCGCTTCTTTTTCTCCCGAAGATGTTAATTATTCCGAAGTTTTTTATGATGATGCATACCACCGAGGCCTTCAGCCTCAACGCCCTGCTGGAAATCCCCGTGTACCTGGCGGCCGGCTATTTGATCGGCCATATACAGGATATTCGCCATGCTCATTGGCGATCTTTATCCATCCCTCCGGAAACCCGGGAGTCATCTGATCCTGAAAGCGTTCAGAAGACAAACCGTCGGGTGCTGCTTTGTGTCTATAATACACCCAGTGCGCCAAAGATCGCCCGTTATGTAATGAACATCTTTACAAAAGACAGTAATCTGTCCATAGATGTCCTTGGTTTTGCACGGGAACCATCGGAGACCGCTTTTGACAGCGCTGAAGAATACAGGCAGGCTAAATCCGACAACGAAAAGATCGTTTCTGAACTTGTGCAGAGTATCTACCGGTCTTTAATTGAAGACGGCTTTTCCGGGCAGGCAGTCACAAAGGATGTCATCCGGTTTCAAAAAGAAACTACTGCCAGAAGAATTGTAGAAGCGCAACAGGGTTCATCATACGATACCGTGGTTGTGCCGGGGGAGAAAATGTCAAGGACCGAAGAGTTCGTTATGGGCAATACGGCCGTAAAGCTGGTCAGAGAATTGGATTGTCCTGTTGTAACGGTCCATTAAGCTATGCTCGGGGGGTCTCAACGCCAATGTGGTTTGGGTTCATTTGCTTTTCATCTAATTAC
>JBECKW010000211.1:0-22068 GCA_040235505.1 Desulfobacterales bacterium | reverse complement strand
GAAAAACGCGATTTCGATGACCGAAAGGTGGCCGCCAAATCACTTGGTGAAACAGGAAATAACGGAACCTCCTGGACCGGGGCGGATATTCTGGCCGCCACGGGGGGGCGTCTTGTGCACGGGGAATTTTCGGACCGCTTTTCCGGCGTCGGCATCGATTCGCGAACCCTGCAAGCGGCGGCCCTTTATGTGGCGATTGTCGGCAAAACCCATGACGGGCACGAATTTTGTCGCCAGGTGGTGGATGCGGGAGGCCGTGGCGTGCTGGTGAATGAGAATGCGCTGGGAAACCTTCCCATCGATGCCTGGCGAAAGAAGCCCGTGTTCTGCGGGGCGGTTCCCGACACCACCCGGGCCCTGGGCGATATGGCCGCCTTCCACCGGGCGCGTCATTCGGCAAAAGTGGCGGCCATTACAGGCTCCTGCGGAAAAACCACCACCCGGGACATGACGGCGTCGGTGCTCCGGCAGCGATACCGCACCCTGTCATCGCGGAAGAATTTCAACAACGAAATCGGGTTGCCCCTGACCCTGTTGTCCCTGGAAGCGATCCATGAATGGGTGGTGGCGGAACTGGGCATGAACCATCCGGGGGAGATCGCCCGGCTGGGGGAAATCTGCCATCCCGATATCGGGGTAATCACCAATGTGGGGGCTGCGCACCTGGAGGGGCTCGGGACCGTTGAAAACGTGGCGGCCGCTAAAGGCGAGTTGCTCCCCGCCATCAAAACGGGTGGCATTGCGGTACTCAACGCCGACGACCACCGGGTGAAGCGCCTGCAGATACCCGAGGCCGCCGGTCGGGTTCTTTTTTTCGGTGAATCGGATAGTGCGGACATCCGGGGGCGGAAAATAGTTCCATCCGCCGCCGGGACGATGTTCGAACTCGTCCTTCCGGAATGCGCCATTCAGGTGTCCCTTAAGGTTCCCGGTGTTTTTATGGTCTCCAATGCGCTTGCGGCCGCAGCGGTGGGATATGCCGCCGAGCTTTCTCCGGAAGAGATCAAAGCGGGACTTGAAGCCTTCGAATCGGTGCCGGGCCGGATGAACCTGATCGAGACGGTTTCAGGGGTTCATATCCTGGATGATACCTACAACGCCAACCCGGTGTCCATGGCCGCCGCCGTGTCAACGCTGACGGCGGTCAGGGGTGAAGGGCGCGGCATCGTGGTGCTGGGGGATATGTTTGAACTGGGGGAGCGGTCGGAAGAATTTCATCATGCGCTGGGTGTGGTGGCGGCACAGTCCGGTGTCGTCCGGGTATATGCGGCCGGACGCTTTGCGGAAACGGTGGCGGCCGGGGCACGGGAAGCATTTATGAGCCCGCAGGATATGGTGGCGGGCAGTCAGGCGGATATTCTGGCGGATCTGAAGAAACAGGCACGTCCCGGCGATTGGGTACTGGTAAAAGGATCCCGGGCGGCGGGAATGGAAAAAATTGTTGCTGAACTTGTGACGTGGGCCGGGGGGATAAAACAAGAATGATCTACCATTTTTTATATCCGCTCCATACGAGCATTTCAGCCTTTAATGTGTTCCAATACATCACGTTCCGGGCGATTTACGCAGGGCTCACCGCTTTTCTGATCTGTTTTCTGGTCGGGCCGTGGGTGATTCGGAGGCTTTCGATCATGCAGATCGGACAGTACATCCGGGAGGAAGGTCCCAAGGAACATCAGAAAAAGGCCGGAACCCCCACCATGGGCGGGGTGCTGATTCTGTTTGCCGTGGTAGTGTCGACCCTGCTCTGGGTTCGGCTCGATGAGCGGTATGTCTGGATTGCTCTGTTTGCCACGGTGGCAAGCGGTGTGATCGGGTTTGTCGATGATTACCTGATGCAGGTCAAGAAGCGGAACCTGGGGCTGACTGTGAAGGGAAAACTGGCCCTCCAGGTGCTCGTGGGGCTGATTACGGGCTATCTGGTGTTCCGGAGTCCGGATTTTCCGAGTTCCGTGATGATCCCCCTGTTTAAACACATCACCCCCGAACTGGGGTGGGGATATATCCTGTTCGCCGCTCTGATCATCGTGGGCACCTCCAACGCCGTGAACCTCACCGACGGCCTGGATGGGCTTGCCATCGGGCCGATGGTGATCGCGGCCTCCACCTATATGATTTTTGCATACGTGGCGGGCCATAGCGTAATCGCCAAATACCTGCAGTTGAACTATGTGGCCGGAAGCGGTGAGGTGGCGGTGTTTTGCGCGACGCTTGCCGGCGCCGGTCTCGGCTTTCTGTGGTTCAATGCATATCCTGCACAGATTTTCATGGGGGATGTGGGCTCCCTTTCCATCGGGGCGGCCCTGGGAACCGTGGCACTTATTACCAAACAGGAGGTGCTTCTGGTCGTGGTGGGGGGGCTTTTCGTCATCGAAGCCCTGTCGGTGATTTTTCAGGTGGGCTTTTTCAAAATGACCAAGGGACGACGGATTTTCAAAATGGCACCGCTTCATCATCACTTTGAACTGACCGGCTGGGCGGAGCCCAAGGTGATTGTCCGGTTCTGGATTATTGCCATCGCCCTGTCGCTTCTGGCCATGAGTACGCTGAAACTGAGGTGAACAAATAAAGAAAAGAAAGGAGAATACCATGCGACAACGAAACTGGAAATTTTCCTTCTTTTACAGATTGGTGGTGGGGGCGACCGTCAGCCTGTGGGTGATGACGTTTATCGCCTTAACGTATTGGTACTACAACTTGTAGGGATGGTGTGAAACCCTTGAAAAACGGGACACATACTTCGCAGATACTTCCGGATGTAAAGGGGAAGCAAATCCTTGTTCTAGGAATGGGCACTTCCGGTGCCGCCGCCGCCGACTTTTTATGCGGTCTGGGGGCGATGGTGACCGTAACGGACCGTGCCGCCACTCCCGATGCGGCAAGTGAGATCTCCGCCCTTGAAACCCGTGGGGTTCGGTTCGAATTGGGCGGCCACCGGCCGGAATCTTTCACCGGGGCGGATCTCATTGTGGTGAGTCCCGGCGTACCGCATACCATGCCGCTTCTCCGGGAGGCCGTCAACCGGGGGGTACCCGTCATGGGGGAACTGGAGCTTGCTTCCCGGTATATCTCCCGACCCATCATCGCCGTGACCGGAACCAACGGCAAAACCACCACCACCACCCTTTTGGGCCATCTGCTTTCCCGGTCCGGATACCGGGTGGTGGTGGGGGGCAATATCGGAACCCCCCTCATCACCCTGATTCCTGCGTCCGAAGCGGCCGATGTAGCGGTGGTGGAAGTCAGCAGCTTTCAACTCGATACCATTGACCGCTTTCGACCCCATATCAGCGTGATCCTGAATGTCACACCGGACCACCTGGACCGATATGATGGGATGCAGGCCTATGCCGACAGCAAGGGACTCATTTTAAAGAATCAGACGGCCGACGATGTGGCTGTTCTCAACGGTGAGGATCCTCAAATCCGGCGAGTCAGCGAAGGATCGGCGGTTCGCAAATGGTTCTTTCATGCCGCCCCGGGGGAGGCGGGGGGCGTTTTTAACGGGGACAGGTTTGAACTTGGCACCGAAGAGCATGGGGAAATATCCCTGGATCTCTCGTGCCTCCGTCAGCCGGGCCGGCATAACCGGGAAAACGCCGCCGCCGCCGCCCTGGCCGCACTGGCATTCGGGGCGAAGGCGGAGGATATTCAGGCGGCGCTCGGGACCTTTGAGGGGCTTCCCCATCGGATAACGCCGGTGGCAACGAAAAGCGGCATCCGGTTTTTCGATGACTCCAAAGCCACCAATATCGATTCGGTGGCAAAGGCCCTGGAGGCTTTCAGCGACCCCGTGGTGCTGATTATGGGGGGAAGAAACAAGGGATACCGGTTCGGTGCCCTGGCCGATGTAGTGAGAGCCCATGCCAAAGCGCTCATTGTCATCGGGGAATCGGCAAAGGATATTCTGACGGATATCGGGGATGTGGTGCCGAGCCGGATTTGCAGGGATATGACCGATGCGGTGACCCAGGCGTTTGACCTGGCCGTTTCCGGGGATGTGGTGCTTCTGTCCCCGGGGTGCGCCAGCTTTGATATGTTCAAGAACTACGCAGATAGAGGAGACGCGTTTTGCAGGGCGGTCAAAGCCATATAGCGGAAACACCGTTTCTGCCGACTTCGGACTACGCTTCGGAGGAGGCCACGGGGGCGGGGGGGCTTTCGATTCCCTACGACCTGTCGCTGCTTTTCCCGGTGCTGTTTCTGGTGGGCATCGGGGTGGTCATGGTCTACAGCGCGAGTTCCGCCCTGGCCCTGAAACAATATGGCACTGATTTTTATTTTCTGAAGAAACAGGCGATTTTTTCCCTGATGGGCGTTCTGATACTGGTAATCTTTCGCAGGTTGCCGTTTAAAATCTACCGCTACCTGGCCTATCCCCTCCTGGCCCTGGCTCTCATGCTCCTGGTGGGGGTGCTGATACCCGGAGTGGGGGTGGAAGCCGGCGGGGCCAGGCGGTGGATTTCCATATGCGGCCTTCAGTTTCAGCCCGCAGAAACGGCACGCTTTACCATGGTGATTTACCTGGCCTATTCGCTTTCGAAAAAACAGGAGCGGTTGAGGGTTTTCAGTATCGGCATACTGCCGCATCTGGCGGTGTTGGGGGTGTTCGCATTTCTAATCTCCCGGCAGCCCGACTTCGGGTCCATGGTGATCCTGGGAGCGGTGACATGGATCATGCTGTTTGTGGGCGGGGTGCGTCTGATTCATCTCCTCTCGCCCCTGGTGGCGCTGGCCCCGGCGGCATACTTCTTTATGGTGAGCGCCCAGTATCGGCTCGACCGGCTGCTGAGTTTCCTGAATCCCTGGAAGTATCAGTCCGACGAAGGCTACCAGGTGATTCACTCGCTGATGGCATTCGGGAGCGGCGGCATCTTTGGTACCGGCATCGGCAAGGGGTATCAGAAGCTGTTTTACCTGCCGGAGCCCCATACGGACTTTGTTTTTTCGGTGATCGGAGAGGAACTTGGGTTGGTTGGCGTTCTGGTGATCCTGGTTCTTTATGCCGTCATTTTATGGCGAGGCATTCTGATCGCCCGCCGCGTGCGGGATTCTTTCGGGCAGTTGCTGGCGGTGGGGCTTACGACGGCCATAGGCCTCCAGGTGGCAGTGAACATGAGCGTCGCCCTGGGACTTTTGCCCACCAAGGGCTTGACCCTTCCCTTCATGAGCTACGGGGGAACCTCGCTGCTGGTCAACATGGCCTCGGTGGGGATTTTGCTGAATCTCAGCGCAAGTGGGAATCGCGGATGAATGATGGAACGGAAAATAGCGGTCGGAGAACCGGTCTACGACGGGCGCTTTGCGTGGTGATTGCGGGCGGCGGTACCGGCGGGCATGTGTTTCCCGCTATCGCACTTGCCGAAGCCTTTCGGGAAGCCAACCCGGCCACCCGGATCATCTTCGCGGGCACCGGCAACCTGCTTGAAAGCGAGGCCTTCGAGCGGACACCTTTCGAGCATCGGGCCATTTCCGCCGGCGGTCTCAAAGGCCGGGGCCTTTTCCGACAGACCGGGGCCCTGATGAAGGTGGTGAAAGGGCTTACAGAATCCTTCTTTTTGCTCCTGTCCTGCAGGCCGGATCTGGTGATCGGGGTAGGGGGCTATGTCTCGGGCCCCATGGTCTTGGCGGCCCGGATGCGGGGCATCCCCTGCGTACTCCAGGAGCAGAACGTGATGCCGGGGATTACCAACCGGATGCTGACGCCCCTGGTCCGAAGAATATACACCGCTTTCCCGGATACGCGGGGCAAAGGATTTCAAAAGAAAATGACGGTAACGGGGAATCCTGTCAGAAAGGAACTGCTCGACCCGCTGAAAAATTTTAAAGGCGAAGATGCTGACGGGAGGGCGGCGAAAGACCGGTTTACCGTTCTGGTGGTCGGCGGCAGCCAGGGGGCCCGGGGTATCAACGAAGCGGTGACCGGGGCCCTGGCGCATCTTCCCCTGGCGCAGATGTCCTTTATTCACCAGACGGGTGCCGGCGAGCTTGAAACCGTCCGATCCGCGTATGCCGCCCAAAATGCCGAAGGTCAGGTGGAGGCGTTTTTCGTAGATATGGCAAGCCGGTATCTTGCGGCGGACCTGGTGATCTGCAGGGCCGGGGCCATGACGGTGGCCGAGGTGACCGCCATGGGAAAACCGGCGATCTTTGTTCCGTATCCGTTTGCGGCCGATGACCACCAGCGTTTCAACGCCCAGAGCCTTGTGGACCAGGGTGCGGCGGAGATGATTTTGGAGAAGGATTTGACGGGGGAGCTTCTGGCTGAACGGATTTCGTATTACGAACAAAACCGTGGGGCGCTTTCCGAAATGGCGGAAAAGGCAAGGACTTTTGGAAAACCGGATGCAGCCCGGCGGATCGTTGAGGATTGTTATGAACTTTTAGGCGAAGGTGAGGGGAAAAAATTGGTCCTATGCGTGCTGTAAAACCGATAAATCCTATCAGACGGATGGGACAAATAGACCTATAGGACCCACAGGACAGATAGCCCCTAACCTTGAACCAGGTGGAACGAGAGTATGTATCGAAAAAAATACCACATTCATTTTGTCGGGATCGGCGGAATCGGCATGAGCGGCATTGCGGAACTGCTGCTAAACCTCGGTTATGAAGTCTCCGGGTCGGACCTTTCGACCACCGACATCACCCAGCGTCTTTCCGAACTCGGGGGAACGATTTATCGCGGGCACCGGATCGGGCAGGTGCATGGGGCGGATGTGGTGGTGACCTCCTCGGCCGTCAAGGCGGACAATCCGGAGGTCCTGGATGCCCGGCAGTCGGGGATTCCGGTGATTCCCAGGGCCGAAATGCTGGCGGAACTGATGCGGCTTAAATATTCCGTTGCGGTGGCGGGTTCCCACGGGAAAACCACCACCACGTCGATTATCGCGGCGCTTCTGGAAAAGGGCGGGCTCGACCCCACGGTGGTCATCGGCGGGAAGCTCAAGAGCATCGGTTCCAATGCGGTTCTCGGCGGTGGGGAGTTTATCGTGGCGGAAGCCGATGAGAGTGACGGCTCGTTTCTGAAAATGGCGCCCACCATCGCCGTGGTGACCAATATCGACCGGGAGCACCTGGATTTTTACCCGGATTTGAAAGCGGTCCAGGCCGCGTTTCTGGCGTTCATCGACCGGGTACCGTTTTACGGACGGGCGGTTCTGTGCCTGGATGACGAGCCGATTCAGAATCTGATTCCGGAAATCCAGAAGCCCTTTGTCACCTACGGACTCAGCACTCAGGCTGATCTCCAGGCGCGCCATGTGGCCTTCCAGGGTCTGACCAGCCGGTTTGACGTGGAGTACAAGGGAACCCGTCTGGGGACCGTCGTGCTGAATCTCCCCGGAATTCACAATGTTTATAATGCCCTGGCCGCCATTGCCGTGGGGCTGGAGCTGGATCTGGCGTTTGATGAAATCACTCTGGCGCTTGAAACCCTTCAGGGGGTTCAGCGCCGAATGGAAATCAAGGGAAAGCGACGGGATATCCTGGTGATGGACGATTATGGGCATCATCCCACCGAGATCAAGGCCACCCTTGGAGCAGTTCATGAGAGTTGGCCCGATCGGCGGCATGTGGTGGTGTTTCAGCCCCATCGCTACAGCCGGACCCAGGCGCTTTTCGATGATTTCAGTCGGGCGTTCTATCAATCGGATGTGCTGGTGATGCTGCCGGTGTATTCGGCGGGGGAAGCGGAGATTCCGGGGGTCGATGCCGAAGGCCTTTGCCGTGCCATTTCCACACACGGTCATAAGGAAACTGTTTGCGTGGCGGATAAAGCAGAGGCGCTCGCCTGTCTGGAAAAAATTCTGAGGCCGGGTGACCTGCTGCTGACCCTCGGTGCCGGAGATGTCTGGCAGGTTGGGATGTCGATTCTTTCACTTTTCCAGCAGGAAGAAGACGCAGGCGGGCAGGAAAATGCCGCGGATACGGAGAATCGGGATGCTTGATGCCACCGTCAGGAATTGGCTCGAAAGCCGGTTCAAGGCAGACGTGAAATTTGATGAGTCCATGTGCCGGCATACATCCCTGGGCGTGGGGGGGGCCGCCGAGGCCCTGGTGTTTCCCCGGACCCGGGAAGAAGTCGCGGAGGTGATTACCGAGGCCTGGCAGCGACGGATTCCGTATCTGGTGGTGGGCGGCGGCACCAACCTGCTGGTTCCCGACCGGGGCATCCCTGGAATTGTGATCTGCCTTTCCACAGGGTTGCGGCGGCTTGAACGGGTGAATGACCCGGAAGGGGGCATCCGTGTCCTTGCGGATGCCGGTGTGTCCACCAAAACCCTGTGCCGGTTTTGTCTCTCGGAAGGCCTCGGGGGGATGAATTTTGCCCTGGGGATTCCCGGAACGGTGGGAGGGGCCATTCGCATGAATGCGGGAACCGGCGGGGAGAGCATGAGCGACCGGCTGCTGTTTATAGAAGTGGTGTATCCCATGGGGACACCGAAAAAGGTTTTCAAAGGGCATTTTCACGGCGAATACCGAAAACTTTCCTGGGACAAGGTGGCGGATGTCGAAGATGCCTATCCCCCGGTGATCCTGGGGGGCGCTTTTGAGGTAATACCGGTAAAGCCGGATGCGCTAAAGGCGGAGGCCCGCCAGAGGTTGAGGTCCCGGGCGGCCGGACAACCTAAAGGTCGGGGGAGTGCCGGGTGTTTTTTCAAAAATCCGTCACCGAAAACCCCCGCCGGACGTCTGATCGAACAGTCCGGCCTGAAGGGGGCTTGTCGGGGCGGGGCCGTGGTCAGCGAAAAGCACGCCAATTTTATTTTAAACACGGGCAGCGCATCGGCGGACGACATTCTGGGACTGATGAAAACGGTGCAGGAAACGGTGCTCGGAAAATTCGGCATCTTGCTGGAGCCGGAGGTTCAAATTGTTGGAACAGAAAAGAATTCGGAAAAATAAGCCGAAGCGGCAAAAGAAAGATCGAAAGTCCGCCAATGGCGGAAAGTCGGGGATGCTTTCGGTTTTCTTATACACCGGCGTGATTCTTTTCATGAGCCTTCTGTTTATCCTCGGCTACGACATTATCACCCAGGGTCGCATGTTTGCGGCCAAAGAGATCGTGGTGATCGGCAATCACCAGTTGAGCCGGGAGAAGGTGCTGAAACTGGCGGGGATCGCGCCGGGGGTCAATATTTTTGCCGTGAATCTCGGTGTGGCGAGAAAACGGCTGCTTTCCGACGGCTGGGTGGCCGAGGCCCGGGTCGGGCGGGATATCCCGGATCGACTGGTGGTCCGGATCCGGGAGCATGAACCGCTGGCGCTTCTCGATCTGGGGGAAAAATATATCATGAGCCGGGAAGGCACGGTGATCAAGAGGTGGGAGAAGACCGATCCCTTCAAGCTTCCCCTGGTGACGGGGCTGACCTATTCGGATCTGCCCCTGCAGGGTGGCACCTGGAACGAGTCTTTTGCCTCCCTGATGCGGGTGCTGAAGGTCGCCGGGACCGAGGAGGGGGCGCTTTCGCTGGCACGGCTGGAAAGAATCGATGTGGACCAGGGACTCGGGATTACCCTCTATGCGAGCGGTCCGGTTAAAAGCGCACGGATCGGGTTTGAGAATTACGACGAAAAATTCAAACGGGTGGACCGTCTTCTCGCGTCCCTTGGGCGCAGCCCTTCGGACCCGGCCATGGAAATCATGGAACTCGAGAGCGATAACCGGATCGTGGCGGGTCCTTTTTAGATGCCGCAGGCACTTAACAGAAGGAGGCAGCATTGCAGGCAAATGACGACATTATTGTAGGCCTGGATATCGGTACTACGAAGATCTGTGCAGTGGTGGGAGAAGTCAAAGGGGGTACGGTCAATATCATCGGGATCGGCACCCACCCCTCCATCGGTCTGCGTAAGGGGGTAGTGGTCAATATCGAATCCACCGTGGATTCGATCAAGAAGGCGGTGGAAGAGGCCGAAGTTATGGCAGGCTGCGAAATTTCATCCGTATACGCCGGGATTGCCGGCGGACATATTACGGGGTTCAACAGCCGGGGGATCGTGGCCATCAAGGGGCCGGAAATCACCCAGAACGATGTGGACCGGGTGGTGGATGCGGCCCGCGCCGTTGCCATTCCCATGGACCGGGAGGTCATTCACGTGCTTCCCCAGGAGTACATCGTGGACGAGCAGGCCGGTATCCAGAATCCCCTCGGGATGACCGGGGTTCGCCTGGAGGCCAAGATTCATATCGTTACCGGCGCCGTAACCTCCGCCCACAATCTCGTCAAATGCGCCAACCGGGCGGGCTTGGATGTATGCGACATCGTGCTTGAATCCCTGGCTTCCGGGGAGGCCGTTCTCACGGACGAGGAAAAGGAACTGGGGGCGGGCCTGCTGGATCTGGGCGGCGGCACCACGGATCTGGCGGTGTTTTCGGAAAAGAACATCAAGCACACGTTTGTCCTGGCCCTCGGCGGGAACAACCTCACCAACGACATTGCCGTGGGGCTTCGGGCGCCCATCGCCGAGGCGGAGAAGATCAAGAAAAAGTTCGGCTCCTGCCTGTCCCGGTCCATCCACGGCGAGGAAACACTGGAGGTGCCCGGCATGGGCGGCAGTAAACCCCGGACCCTGCCCCGGCAGATTCTCGGCGAAATCCTGGAACCCCGCATGGAAGAAATTTTCAGTCTCATCAAGCGGGAGATTTTCCGGGCCGGCATGGAGAACATGATTACCTCGGGGGTGGTGGTCACCGGCGGCACATCGCTTCTGGACGGTGTAACGGAAATCGCCGAATCGATTCTCGAAGTGCCCGTGCGGCTGGGAAAACCCATCGGTATCAGCGGTCTGGTGGATGTGGTCAACAACCCCATGTACGCTACGGGGGTGGGACTGGTGCTGTTCGGCGCAAGGAACCGGAGCGCTAAAAAATTCAGAATTCGGGACGCCAATATTTTCAACCGTGTCATGACCCAGATGAAACGTTGGTTCAGAGAGGTGATCTAAACGTTTATGGAAAAGACAAGACAAGCCATTCGGCAAGGGGCGGCGGAACAATTAAGAACTCATCAGCAACAATCGTTACCATACACAATGAAGGGGGAAAACATGTTTACTTACATTGACAGCGAAAAAGCGGCAAAAATCAAGGTCATCGGGGTTGGCGGCGCCGGGGGAAACGCCATCAACAACATGATCGAATCCAACCTCCAGGGAGTCAAATTCATAGCTGCCAACACGGACGCCCAGGCACTGGAAATTTCCAGGGCCAACGATAAGATCCGGATCGGTGAAAAGCTCACCGAAGGGCTCGGTGCCGGTGCCAATCCGAATGTCGGGCGGGAGGCCGCCCTTGAGAGCGCGGAAGATCTTCGCAGGGCCCTGGAGGGAAGCCACATGGTGTTTATTACCGCCGGTTTCGGCGGCGGCACCGGCACGGGCGCGGCGCCGATCATCGCGGAAATCTGCAAGGAAGTCGGAGCGCTCACCGTCGCCGTGGTGTCCAAACCTTTTTCCTTTGAAGGGAAGAAACGCAGCCGGCAGGCCGAAGAGGGCATCGAGGCCCTGAAGGAAGTTGCGGACACGGTCATCACCATCCCCAATGACCGGTTGCGCGGCCTGGCTGAAAAGAATGCCCGGATGGTGGATATGTTCCGGAAGGCCGACGAAATTCTGCTTCACTCCGTCAAGGGCATTACGGATCTCATCATGCTGCCGGGACTGGTCAACCTGGATTTTGCGGATGTTAAGACCATTATGAGCAAGGCCGGAATGGCCATCATGGGGATCGGAATCGCCAGCGGCGAAAACCGGGCCATCGAGGCTGCCGAGCGGGCCTTCTCCCATCCGCTCCTGGAGGATGTTTCCATCAGCGGCGCCAAGGGCGTTCTCATGAACATCACGAGTTCCAACGATCTGACCATGGAAGAGATGACCCAGGCCTCGGAGCGGATCTATGAAGAAGTCGGTGAAGACGCCGAGATCATCTGGGGAACCGCGGTGGACGACGGCCTCGGCGACGAACTCCGGGTGACGGTGATTGCCACGGGGATCGGCGGCTCTTCCAAAGTGAAAACCGTGGAACGGCCCGTGGAGCTTTCCCTGAGGGGAAAGGTGCGCGACATTACGCAGGCGGATCTTCAGAACGCGGTGGAATACGACGAGCCGACCTTCATTCGTCAGAAACGGGTCGCCGGGGAGTCCGGAGGCAGCGCCTACCGGGGATTCAAAGGGATCATCATCGACAACAACGATCTGGATGTGCCGACCTTTCTGAGAAGAAAGGCGGATTGATTTTTTTAATCATCACAGAGAGAGGACCATGGATAAGTTAGGTTTAGATTCCGGGTGGGTTGTCAGGGAGGAGCGTCGGTCCAAGGACCGGAGGAGATTTTCCTACACCGCTTTTTTCCCCGATCGCCGGACATGTCTCGATCGGCGGTGTCGCATCCCCCTTCATCTGGTGGAATTGGAGGATGAGGAGATTGAGTCGCTTCTTGAATCCTTCGATGAACCATAGTGTCGTTCCGAGGTGCCGCGGCTTTTTCCTGCTGCGTATTTTCCCCCTTCAGCGCAGACGGCAAAAGCCGCAGACCCGGACAGGCCGGATATGACACGAAAGAAGAAACGACAGGCCGGTCTCCAACCGTCCCGGGAGACCGGTGCTGTCCGAAAGGACTGGCGCGGGCGTATTCCGCTGGCGCTCATCTACCCGAACCGCTATCAGGCCGCAATGGCCAACCTCGGCTTCCAGCAGGTATACCGGATCGTCAACACCGCGGACACTTTCGTGTGCGAACGGGCTTTTCTTCCGGAGGCAGGTGCCCCTCTTGTATCGGTGGAATCCGGTCGTCCCCTTTCCGATTTTGCAATTCTTGCCTTTTCGCTTTCCTTTGAAAACGACTTTCTGCATATCCCGCGAATTCTGGAAGCGGCGAATATTCCCCCAATCGCCGCGGACAGAGGGCCGCACCATCCCCTGGTGATGGCCGGCGGTGTGGCGTGCATGCTGAATCCGGAGCCCGTGGCCCCCTTTTTCGATTGCTTTATCATTGGGGAGGCGGAGGCGGCACTCCCGGCCTTTTTAGAAGCGTTTCGGCCGGAAGCTCCCCGGGACCCCCTTCTTCAAACTCTGGCGAAAGAAATTCCGGGATTCTACGTGCCTGCTCTCTACGAGGTGCAATATCACGCCGATGGCACGCTGGCCGATATGTTGCCCGTGGGCGGCGCACCTTCCGATGTACCCAGGGTATATCTGGAGGATTTGTCCGGGGAAGCCACATGTACCTGCGTTTTTTCCGATCAGACAGTTTTTTCAAGCGACTATCTCGTGGAAGTCTCCCGGGGTTGTCCCCATGGCTGCCGATTCTGCGGTGCCGGGTTTGTCTACCGTCCCCCCCGTTTCAGGTCCCGGAAATTTCTTGCCCGCTGCCTGGAGCAGAGCACGGAATTCGCGGACCATGTGGGCCTGGTGGGGGCCGCCGTTTCGGATCTACCGGAAATAGATCTTCTCTGCCGGGATGCCGCCGCATGCGGACTGCGTCTTTCATTCAGTTCACTCCGGGCGGACTGCCTTTCCGATACGCTCATTTCAGCGCTTCGGGAAAGCGGGGTGAAAACCGCCACCATCGCGCCGGATGCCGGATCTCCGCGCATGCGGGCAGTCATCAACAAGGGGATTTCCGAAGACGAGATTCTCGATGCCACGGCGCGTCTGGTGACCGCCGGCATCCCGAATCTGAAGCTTTACTTCATGGTGGGCCTTCCCACCGAAACCATGGCGGACGTATCCGAAATCGTTTCCCTCTGCCTCCGGGTGAAGCAGGCATTTTTGGATGCCAGCCGGCCGGTGGGTCGAATCGGGGAACTCACCGTCAGTCTGAGTTCGTTCGTGCCGAAGCCGGCCACCCCGTTCCAGTGGGTCCCCATGGATGAAATCGCCGTTCTCAAGAAAAAGTTGAAGGTGGTTCAACACGGACTCAAGGCCGTGGCCAATGTCCGGGTCCATGCCGACCGGCCCGGGCAGGCCCATATCCAGGGGATTCTCTCCCGTGGGGACCGGCGGGTAGCCCGGCTCCTGTTGGCGGTTCACAAGAACCGGGGCAACTGGCCCCAAACCCTGAAAAACTTCGGTCTGGACACGGATTTTTTTGTGACCCGCCAAAGGCGGAAAGATGAACGGTTCCCTTGGGATTTTATCAACCATAGGGTCAAAAAGGAATATCTGTGGCGGGAATACCAGCGGGCGCTCGCGGGAAAGCCCACGCCGGCCTGTCCTGCGGATGGGGGGTGCGTGAGGTGCGGGGTGTGTTAGCCCACCATATTCAAAACAGTTTTCTCTTTTTCCGTTTCCGTGAATCCCAAAATGGCATGCAGCTTCGCCGATAGTTTCTCCAGATTGTAGGGTTTCTGGATGAACCCGTCGCAGCCGCGGTCCATAATCTTCTGGGCTTCCCCCTTGATGCTGTATCCGCTCGAAAGCAGGATCCTGGCGCCGGGCTGGATCTTTTTAATCCTGTCAAAGGTCTCTCCACCGCTGAAACCAGGCATGATCATATCGAGAATGATTAGATCCACGAGGTGTCCGTTTTGTTCAAAAACGGATATGGCTTCCCGGCCGTCGACGGCGGTCAGAACATTGTAGCCCATGCTCTGGAGCATCTCTTCGGTAACTTCAAGGATATTCGGCTCATCATCCACCACCAGGATCGTTTCCTTACCGGGCCGGATGGGTGTCAGACAGGTTGGCTCTTCGATGATAAGATCATTGGAGGACGGCAGGTAGAGGCTAAAGGTGGTGCCGTAGCCTTTCCGGCTGATCACCTTGATGGCGCCTTTGTGGTTGTTGATGATGCCATAGGCGGAGGCGAGCCCCAAGCCGGTTCCCCGGGCCCTTTCCTTGGTGGTAAAGAACGGTTCAAAAATTCGCCGCTGCACCGTTTCATCCATTCCGATACCCGTGTCCGTAACGGAAATCTTGATAAAGTTTCCCTCTTTCAATCCCAGGTTTTTTGCGGACTTTTCGTTTATTTGAACATTGGCGGTACCGATGGTAATTTCTCCGCCGCCGGGCATTGCCTGCCAGGCATTCACGTAGAGGTTTAAAAGCACCTGTTTGAGCTGCCCCTGATCCACCGTGGTGCTCCACAGATCGCTTTCAAATTTCAACCGGATTTTAATTTCTTTTTTGGCACGGCCGAACATGGAAGCGGTCTTTTTGATAAGATGATTCATATCCGTCGGCCTCATATCGTATTTGCCGTCTTTTGCGAAACCGAGAAGCTGCCGGGTAAGCTCCGCGCCGCATTGGATATGCTGCTCCACGTTCATCAGCCGGGCATAGTTTCTATGTTCCAGGCTTGTATCGGCCATCATCAGGGACGCGTATCCCTGAATGCCCATCAGCAGGTTGTTGAAATCGTGTGCGATGCCGCCGGCCAGGGTGCCGATGGCTTCCATTTTCTGGGAATGGTACAGGTGTGTTTCAAGCTGTTTCCGGTAGCTGACATCCCTTGCCACACCATAGGTGCCGATATACTGCTTTTTCTTCCGATCTTTTTTATGGTCCTCGTACATGCCCGTCGCTTTCAGTTCCACGGTGATGAACGGCTCGGGGGTTTGACTGGAAGTAGTCGAATCAGGCTTGCAGACAAGGCGGATTTCGGTCTCATTGGTGGCCCGATCGCCGGTTCTTCTCTCGTTGAACAGATATTTTGAGCGGGCCTGGTCTTCTTCATGTACAATGCAACTATAATGCTTACCGATAAGCTCTTTCGGATGATAGCCCAGCAGGCGCTCAACCGCCATATTCAGAAACGTGAAGTGTCCTTCGGGGTCCAACTGGTAAATCAGGTCCGGAGAGTTTTCCACCATGTATTGATATTCGGTTTTTGCGCGTTTCAGCTTTCGGCTGATGGTCCTGTGTGCAAGGGCGTGATCGATGGTTTTTATGAGATCGGTGTCATCGAAGGGTTTTCGGAGATAGTCGTATGCGCCATTTTTCAGCGCATTGACGGCGCTCTCGACGGTGGCCTCGCCGGTCATCATCACCAGCACTGCATCGGGCGCCTGGCTGAGGATTTGCTCCATCAGCTCAAAGCCGTTCATCTCCGGCATATTGATATCGATTAGAAAAAGGTCAAATTGATCCTCCTGGAGGGCTTTCAGGGCCTCCAATCCATTTTCGGCCGTTCTCACCGTTCGGCTGCCGTTTTGCTCAATCAGGAATTTCAGGCTGTCCCGCATGCGCGGCTCGTCATCCACCACAATGATTCTTGAAGAAGGATCATCATTCACAACGAAAATTTTAGAAGAAATGTCCATCCATACCCCCCGGGTTGTCAATTCGCTCTTCTGAAATTGTCGGCAAAATGATCTTGAATTCAGTGCCGGTTTGCGACGATGTTTTGCACGAGATACTTCCACCTAAATTGTTGACGATGTTATGAATGATCGAAAGGCCGAGCCCTGAATGCCCTTCCTTTTTGGTACTATGGAAAGGTTCAAACAGGTGCTCCCGGATTTCTCCGGGAATGCCGGGGCCGTCGTCCTTGATTGTGATTTCCACTTTTCCAGACGGGGGGCTGGCCGCATCCTTATCCGGTACGCCGTAGTACCGGGTGGTGATGTGGATGTTGCCTCCTTTGGACATGGCTTCCGCGGCATTTTTTACCAGGTTGATAATGACCTGTTTGATACTGTTTTTTTCGGTCTTGATGGTGGGTACCGATGGATCCGGCGAGAAGTGAAGCTTGATCATTGCCGGTTTGAGGAGGGAATTGTCTACAATGTTCAGAATGCTTTTCAGAAGAAGGTTGATGTCCAGAAGTTCCGGGGCGGTTTTCGCCGGCGATGCATAATCCCTGAGGCTCCGGATGATTTGTCCCACGCGGTCGATTTCCTCACTGATTACCCCCAGTTCCGCCTGGGCTGGATGCTTTTCAGGAAGCTTCAGGCCGAGAATCCTCAGGTAATTTTTAATGATGCCGAGGGGGTTGTTGACTTCATGAACAACTTTCCGTGCCATGGTGATGGAGGCTTCAAGGCGTTCGGCCTGGAGCCTTCTGGCCTGGGCCTGTTTCACCCCGTGAATATAAAGGCACATGCTGGTGTGGCTTACAAACAGGTCCAGCAATCTCTGCCGGTTCGTGATTTCATGGAGCTGTTCTTCGGATACGCCGGCGACGATGATACCCACGGATTCATTGTCGGCCGTCATGGGCAGGCAGGTCAGTCCGTCGGAGCCGAGCAGCCTGAGAATCTGTTCATCGGCAATGGACAGCGAGGAGCCTTCGGGCAGGTGGAAGGTATCCATGTACTCACGTTCGGAAAAACAACGGGTCAGCAGGCTTTGGCCGCCGGAAGCCGGAATCACCAGATTCTGCACGGCTCCCTCGAAGAAAATCTCCGAAGCTTCCGAGAGCACGAGCGCGTCGCGTTCGGTATCGTGCAGGAAAAACAGCAGACGTTGCATATTGAACAGGATGCCGAATCCCTGGAGGGCTGTTTTCTGGATTGCCTCCGGCGTCTGGGCTCTGAGCAGGCTCTGGAGGGTCCCGTACATGAGAGACAGATGCTTCACCGCATCGGCAAGCCGGCTGCTTTCCAGCGCGTCTTCATCGGGCGGGGAGTCCGATACAGGGGACCGCGGCGGAGTTGCAGGAATTCCAAGGCTGCGGGCCACATCCGTCACTTCATCCCGGGCGTCGGCCAGAATATCGTCAACCTGGTCGGCGTTGAAGTTGAATAGTGTCTGGGCGGCAGTTCGGATCTTCTCCTCGTTGCCGTTCTCGGGCCGGCTGAAAAGATTGGCCAGATAGACAATTTTAACCAGCGGCAACGAATTTGCGATCCGTTCCAGCTCATCATGATGGTAATAGATGGCATCCCCCATCAGGGATTTCAGTCTCCACTGCCGGACCATCCATGCCCCCAGTTCATGATGGGAAGCGCCGATTTCCATCTCCTTTGAAATCAGCAGATCCGTATCGTCGCCGGCTTCCTGGAGTGCACGGGCGTATTTTTTTTTGAAATTCACCCACAGAACGAGTTTTCCGATATCGTGGAGCATGCCCGAAAGAAAGGCCTCATCGGTGGAAGAATAGCCGGATTTTTTTGCAATCCGTTTCGCCAGGGTGCCGCACATCACCGAGTGCCACCAGAAGTGGTGCATATTGAACTGGGCGTCGCTTTCCACCTTCTGAAACACCTGAACCACCGATGCACTGATGGCGATATTTTTTATGGTATCGCCGCCAAGGTAGACAACCGCACGCTCAAGATCGTTTACTTTTTCCCGGAGCCCCATGAAGGAGGAGTTGATAAGTTGCAATATTTTAGCGCTGATAGACGGATCCATGAAAACGATTTCCGCCAGTTCGCGGGGCTTTGTCTTGCTGTTGCCGCAGGCGTCCAGAAGTTTCAGAAGAATCTGCGGCGGGCTGGGCAGGCTCTTTGAAATGGTCAGTCTCCCGTTTATTTTTTCAGCGCTTTTCAATGGGTCTGTCCATTTGATGTTTGTTTCTTATTTTCTTATCGTCTCTACTGGTAAACTCCTTTAATGTCAAGGATTTAATTATTTTTTCAGGGGGATGGACACTGTTTCCTGTTTCCGGGGCGATGAATGTTTATATAATAGGGCTCAAAAGGGCTCAATCGTTACGGTATAGAAGCGGGTTCGCAAGAAAGGGCTTGTTTTTTATACATGTTCCTGCTTAATATACAGGGGAAACGGTACGTGACTTCCGGGATTCCAGCGGGGTCCCGGCACACGGAGAGAGGCCAGCTAATGATGCGTAATCGTTTGAATCTGGAACAGTGGATACAAGAACTTGAGAGCGTTCGCTTAAAGCTTGCCCGGCTTTCGAATGGCCCGGGAGCTGCCGGCGCCCTCCGGGAGGAGTTGGCAGCGACAGAACGACAATTGGCCCGGGCGATGAACACCTTGAAAGGTTCCGATGTTTTTCGGGAAGAGGTCCCGGAAAACAAGGTCGTCCTGGTGGTGGACGATAATGACGAGCTTCGCGGGTTTGTTACGCAGGCGCTTGCACTGGCAGGCTACCGTGTCCTGGATGCTGCGGACGGGGAGGAAACCTTTGAGCTGCTCCGGCAGACGACCTCGGCGATCGATCTGATTGTCTGCGATGTCATTTTGCCGGGGATGAAGGGGCCTGAACTGGTGAAGCGAATTCGCGGAATGTTCCCCGATATCGAGGTCATTTTCATGTCGGGGTATATTTCGGAAGATATCGTCAACCAGGATGTGGAGCAGATTGTCGCCGAAGGCGGTGTCTTTCTTCAAAAACCGTTTCTCACCCGGAAATTGCTGGAGGCGGTCCATGAAAGTCTCGGGGTTTGATGTAAAAAAATGAAGAATAGGAAAAACCAGATGCGCTACGAGCATTCCCTTCAGGAAGCGGGCGAATATCTCAGAATGACATTGAAGCTTCTCGGACAGCATAATCTGCCCGGAGATCCGGTCAATTATACCGTCTGGTACGAGTATGTCTCCAAGCTCAATTCTGAGTTGATGTGCGCGATTGAGAAGTGCCTTTCCGAGAATCAAACTATCACGCCGGAACTGACCAACTCCTGGTACAATGAACACGTCGTTTACCAGGGGCAGGGCGTGGTTCAGTCCGTAAAGTCGGATTTGCTTAAAATTCTTCGGGAAGTATTCGGAGATCTTTCCACCGCCGGGGAGAATGTGTCCATCTTCGGGAAAAGCCTGGTTCGCTTTTCAAGTCGTATTGAAGAAGCAAAGGACAAGGAGATGCTCCAGGAGACCTTGAGAGATCTCCTTCTGGAAGTAAAAAACGTGGAGAAGTCCAGCGCAGCCCTCGAGCTTCGGCTGAAAAATGCCAACGATGAATTGAAACTTCTCAATACGAAGCTGAAGGAAGTCGAACAGCATGCCACCGTCGATTCCCTGACCAACCTGGCGAATCGGAGGTCTTTCGAGGTCAGACTGACCCAGCATATGGCTCGCTGCTCCGAATCCGGAGGCCAGTTGTCCCTTGTCATGATCGATATCGATCATTTCAAAAGAATTAATGATACTTACGGTCACCTTACCGGGGATGATCTGCTGCGGATCATTGCCAAAACGTTGAGGGATTTCGTCAAGGGTAAGGATATCGTGTGTCGCTACGGCGGAGAGGAGTTCGTGGTCCTGCTGCCCGACACACCGTTGGAGGGCGCCATAACGGTATCGGAGAACATCCGGAAACATTTTTCACAAATGTCCTGGAAGCAGAAAAGCACCGGAATTTCCATGGGCAAGGTCACCCTCTCGGCCGGCGTGGCCCTTTTCCGGCCGGGTGAAACAATGGAAGCATTTGTCCAGCGGGCGGATGTGGCGCTGTATCAGTCAAAGAAGTCCGGGCGGAACTGCGTGACGGTGGAAAAGCAGTAGAAAGGCGAGGCACAAAGGCACAGAGGGAAAACCGATGTTTGTGCTTTTAGTTTTTCAGACCCGCGTGTCCCAGAGTTTACTCCACATCCGGATTGAGGGCTTCGAGTTGGGTGTCGAAGACGGCGGATTTTTTTTCCATGTCCGACATCAACTGTTCGAGCGTTTCGAACTGCCTGTCGATATCATTCTGACAGGCGTGAATTTCCCGTGACAGCGTTGAAATTTTTCGGCCGTCTCCGGCCTCGGCGGCGGCCAGCAAGTCCCGGTTGAGCTTCTCGAGCAGTTTTTCCTGCTGCTCGATTTCCTTTTCGATGGCCGCCATTTTCTTTTCGATCGGTTTGATGATCCGGTTCTTTACCGTCAGGACTTCAGAGCGTTTTTTACGGGCTTCCTTTTTGGTCAATCGGGCACCTTCCGGCTCATTTCGGGCTTCCTGCAATGAACGTTCTTCCAGGCCCTCTTCTTCCTGCCAGCCGACCTTTTCAAGAAACTCACTGTAAGTGCCGTCGAACACCGTAACGCGCTCCCCCTGAAAAACCACGAGTTTTTCCGCCAGAAGATCGAGAAACATCTCGTTGTGGGTGACCATAACCACCGCCCCCGGAAACTCATCCAGGGCGGAGAGAAGCGCATCGCACGATTCCATGTCCAGATGGTTGGTCGGCTCGTCCAGGAGCAGCACATTGACGGGTCGGGCCAGGAGCTTGCCGAGCATCACCCGGCTTTTTTCACCCCCCGAGAGCACCGCGATTTTTTTCAGTGCGGCGTCGCCTTCGAACATCATGGCGCCGCAGATATTGCGGGCAAGCTGACGTTCCACGCCGGCATCCGAATAGAGAATCTCTTCTTCGACGGTGCGGCTTTCCACCAGGGAGGAGATGTTCGTCTGCTCATAAAATCCGGCCACCGCAACAGGATGATACGACACCGCGCCTTCATCAGGCGAAAGCGTTTTCGCCAGCAGCTTCAGCAGGGTCGTTTTGCCCCTGCCGTTTTTCCCGATCACGCAGATCCGTTCGCCGGCGCCCACGGTCAAATCAAGGTTTTGTATCAGCTTTTCGGAGGCAGAATAACCGAATCCGAGATCTTCCACGCGAAGCGCCTGTTTGGCGGGAAACGGATGGTGACGGAAGGAGAAGTCGAGGCTTTTGGCAGCCTCCAGCTTGTCGCGTTTTTCCATTTTGGACAAGGTTTTCACCCGGGACTGGACCATGTTTGCGAGGCGGGCCTTGGCCCGGAAGCGGGTAATGAAAAGCTCGATCTCTTTTTTTCGCTTTTCATCATTCATGCGGGTTTTTTCGTAAATTTCCTCATCCTGTGCAATCTGGGCGTAGTATTTTCCCGTATCCCCCGCAAGTTTTCGCAGTTTCCGGCGATGGATCCCCAGGGTGTGGGTCACCACCTTGTCCATGAAGCTGCGATCATGGGTAATGAGCATGAGCTCCCCGGGCCAGGTGGCGAGAAACCGTTCGAGCCACCGGATGGAGGTAATGTCCAGGTAGTTGGTGGGCTCGTCCAGTAGCAGCAGGTTCGGCTCGGCCACCAGCACCTTGGCAAGGTTCAGACGCACCTGGTATCCCCCGGAGAACTCCTCCGGAGGCCGCTGCATGTCGGCCATGGAAAACCCGAGCCCGGTCAGGATCTTTTCCACCTTCCAGGCCTGGTCCGTGTCCGAAGGTGGAAGTTGGGTCATGCCTTCCGCAAGGATCGTG
>JBECKW010000203.1:0-14668 GCA_040235505.1 Desulfobacterales bacterium | reverse complement strand
CCCCCCTGACATGTCCAAAAAGCTCGCTTTCAAGGAGTGTCTCCGTGAGTGCACCGCAGTTTTCCGCCACAAAAGGTTTATCTTTTAAAACGCCATTGTGATGAATCACCCGGGCAATCAACTCTTTCCCGGTTCCCGTTTCCCCCTGAAGGAGCACCGTTGTTTTACTATCCAGGACTTTCTCCACCATATGAAACACCTGACGCATGGCCATACTGTTGCCGACAATACCCTGAAGCTGGAATCGTTCGGCAATCCCCTGACGCAGGCTCATGTTTTCTTTACGCAAAACGTCGGCGGTGCTCATCAGTTCACCATACAGTTTCGCATTCTCGATGGATACGGCGATGCTTCCGGAAAGAACCTCCAGCAGGCGAACCTCCTTGCGGGTAAAAGCCCCCGAAAGTTTGTTGATGGCGTATAAAACCCCCATAAGCCCTTTGCGGGTTTTTAGCGGCACACATACCATGGATCGTGTAGTGAACCCCGCCTTTCGATCAAGATCGCTGTAAAACCGCCTGTCTTTTTTCACATTATTGACCATGGTGGATTTATTTTCCCGAAGCACCCAACCTGCGATGCCAAGATGATCAGGAAATTTCATCTCGGGAAGCATACGAGGGGAGTCGGATTCGCTGTCCTCGACGGTCCGAATAAAAACGAATTCTCTGTTTTTCGCATCGTGAAGCGCTACTGAAAGCCCTTCGATTTTCAAAAGCGCCTTGATTTTACTGAATATATGCTGCATCATGGCATTCATGTCGCAAATGGTGTGGATGGATGTTGCGACATCATACAGAACGGAAAAATCTTTTTCGCTCAAGGAAACCGGTTGTTTCTGCATCTCCCCCCCTGCCACCTAAGAGATTGTTGATGGAAAATCTTATACGACCGAACAAGTTATGTGTCAAGTAACTTTACATCCGTCCGCCGGTAAGTGTAAACTAACTTTACACCTCACTAATTTTACGCCGCAAATCCGAATCCCGGTTCGATCCGGATTAAATAATTTTTTATCTTTTATTTCCAACAGTTCCAGTTGGCTTTCCCAAAAAACTGCCAAAACAAAATTACTGGCACATTCTATGCGTATATAGGGGATACCGCCCCCAACGATTAACGGCAAAAAGCCCGGGCGGAGGTCCGGGTGATATGTCGCAAACAGGAGAAGTAAAGAAAATGAGTGCGGTTTTGAATAACGATGGCGAATACAGGGATGTCATCAAAGAAGGATACACCCACCGGTTTGATGCGTCCTTCACGGAAGTATATGAACTGATATTCTATAACAAAACGATGGTACACTCCGAATGGGAAGTTCTGCTGAAACTGGTACAAAAAAAAATAGCGGAAAAGGTCCCGACCGCTTCGGTAGCCGCTGAGAGTGATACCATTGCTGTTTACAGCACCCAGGCCACCACTGCATGGATTAAATCGTATGGCTTTATGTAATTGATACGGGAACGATCATCTTATGAACGGCGTGAGACTCGATTCAGCGAGGAAAGGGCAGCGGAGACCGATTATGGCACAAAACGAGATATTGATCATTGATAACAACTCCCAGACTCTTTTTACGGCCAGCCGGGCACTGGAAAAAAATCAATATAAGGTACAGATGGCGCTCAACGGGGGGAGCGGCATCGAATTTTTAAAAGGGGGAAATTTTGCCCTTGTCCTGGCCGAACTGGCGTTGGGCGATGTCCCGGTGCTCTCGGTTATAAAAACCGTCCGCAGTATGAATCCCGAAACCAGGGTGATTATACAAAGTGAAGATTCAGAAGAGATGCTCAGGAAAAACATTTTCAAACTGGGGGCGGATGACTACATTTTCAAGCCTTACCAGGATGAAGAACTTCTTTTTAGAATTAAAAAAAATATCGAACACTATGAGTTGAAACAAAAAATAAGTCACCGGAAAAACTTTTTCAGCAGTTGTTGTGTTTGCAAAAGAATTCGTATTGATGATAACGGGCCCCGTAATGATAGGTGGAGGGAAGTCGAAGACTTCCTGAAAGAGGAAATGGACGTCCTGCTCTCCTCAACCTACTGCCCCAAATGCGCCCAAAGCGTTCAGGAGGACCTTCTGGTCCAGATTGATCGTCTGAAAGCGTTAAAGGTTTGCCGCTAGCCTGATGGCGGCAACGGGATACGCCTTTCCTTAATCTATCGGGCCCGACATCAAGCGCCCCGCGCCGTGTATGCGTTCTGCCATACACCAACCGGGGCGTCCTATTTTCTCGGATACTAATTTTGCTCCCGGCTGGCCAGCAGCTTCAAGCGAAGCCACTGTGGTATCTCTTTCTTCTTGAAGCTGTCCAGGTCCAGGCAAACCGTCACCTTTTTTCCTTTAACCGCTACTTCTTCCTTGCCCTCTACCCGGATCGCATAAGAAAACACAATGGAAGTTCTCCCCACAGACTCTACCGCCATCTCCACTTCAAAGTTATCACCGAAACGGATAGCGTGCTTGAAATCGGTTTCCAGGTGAATCAGGGGAAGACCGATACGATGCTCCAGCACCAGGGTCGGGAAATCAACCCCCAGGACACTTGAGAAGAATTCCTCCAGTGCAATATTCAGGTATTTATAGAAGTTCGGATAAAAAACGATCCCTGCCTGGTCGATATCACTGAGGCGAACTTTCAGCGGAATACGAAATGCCATGTCAAGTCTCCTGAGCCCCGCAAACGGGGAGGTTATGGGCTATAGGCAATAGCCTATGGGCTATGGTCGATAGGACCTTATCAGAAAATACATGCTTTTTCGTGCATATCGCTGCGAAAGGTTCCAATTCACAATGCCCTACGCCCTTTACCCATCGTCTATTGCCCATCGCCCATCGTCTGCCGTTATATATACTGCCCCCCATCCACCTTAATCACCTCACCGGTGACATGCCTTGCCATATCCGATGCGAGAAAAACGGCGACATCCGCCACATCTTCCGGGGTGCCGAGCCGTTTGATAGCCATCTCCCCCATGGCAAGTTCGATCACCTTGTCCCTAGCCGGTGAGGCTTTTAGCATATCCGTATCAATCAGACCCGGCGCCAGTGCATTGACATTGACACCGAAGGGCCCGAGCTCTTTGGCAAGCGCCTTGGTATACCCGATAATACCGGCTTTGGAGGCACAATAATTGGATTGTCCGAATTTTCCCCGGATCCCGTTGATGGAAGTAATGTTGATTATTTTTCCGAAGCGCCGACTTTTCATCAGCGGGGCCACCTGACGGGTTATGTTGAAACAGCCCTTTAAATTTACCTGAATCACGAAGTCCCACTGTTCTTCGGTCATTTTCCAGCTGACCCCGTCCAGAACTGTCCCCGCATTGTTGACCAGGATATCTATCCGGCCGAAGGCCTTTAAAGCGGCATCAACCACTCGGCGGGCTTCTGAAAAGGACGCTTGATCCCCTTTGACGGCAAATGCTTTTCGTCCCATGGCGTTGATTTGGCCCACCATCTCCAGGGCCTCCGGTTCACGTTCCCGGTAGAGCATGTAAATGTCCGCACCTTCACGGGCAAAGGCCAGAGAAATTGCCGCACCAATGCCACGGGAGCCCCCGGTTACCAGGACGCATCGGTCTGCCAGAAGCATCTGTCCTCCTACGGTTCCAAAACAATATTATCGATAAGACGGACATCACCCCAAAAAACCGCCACTGAAAGCAGTGCACCGTCGGCGATGTCATCCAATTCCTCAAGGGTTTCCGGATCGGCGGCACTCACATATTCGATACGGGCGGCCGGAGCACTTGAGATCACCTCCCTCATCGTTTTTCTTAAAGTCTCTGCATCGCGCGTCCCCGACAAAAAAGCCTTTTGCGCAACCGACAACGCCGCATGCAGACACGGTGCCTGGAGCCGATGCTCGGGCGACAGCCGAACATTTCTGGAGCTCATGGCTAGGCCGTCTTTTTCCCGTATGGTGGGGCAGACAACGACCTGAAGGTTGAAGTCGAGATCTTTGGCCATCCGTCGGATGACCACCACCTGCTGAGCGTCCTTTTGTCCGAAATACGCACGGGTGGGTTGAAACACATTAAACAATTTAGCCACCACCGTCGCCACTCCCTGGAAGTGCCCGGGGCGGGCGGCGCCCTCCAGAAAACCCGTCACCTGCTTCACATCCACATAAGTCTGATATCCTGCAGGATATACGATCTCCGGTGAAGGCGTCCAGAGGAGATCCACCCCCTCCTTTTCGAGCAAAGCGAAATCCCGTTCCATGTCCCTGGGATATTTTTCCAGGTCGCCGGCATTGTTAAATTGAATGGGATTGACAAAAATGCTCACACCCACCCGGTCGTTCTCCGCCCGGGCCCTTCTTACAAGATTCAAATGCCCTTCGTGAAGAAATCCCATGGTGGGCACCAGCCCCCAGGCGGTGGAAGCATCCGACCACCGCGCCTTCCGGACTTCGCTTATTTCCGCAACGATTTTCATCACCATCGCACACTCCGAATTATCGCCAATTCACACACCCGTTAACCTTTTAACAAACTTGGAAATGTTTTAAAAGATCGGAGTAAGCACACCACTCCCCCCCACACCTGCGTAATAACGATACAATTTGCTGGCAAAATGTTTTAAATATGGGTATAAAGTATCCATTCAGTTTGAAAACAGGATGCAATACATCATGAATGAGCATCCCGGCTTTTTCCCGCCCCCGGGAAAATCCCGGTCAAGAGCTCAGTCCCCCGGTGGGGGCACCCTGGAATAATATCAATGGCATACTGCTTGCTATGAAATTCGAGATGATCTCAAAATCGACGCGCGGAAAATTCTGGTCAACCATGCCGCCATGGTTGCTGTTGGGGGCCATTGCTGTGCTTCTCCCGATCTTTGCCTTCACGACTTGGGAGAATATCAACCGTCAGAAACAGCACGGCGAACGAATCCTTCTGGAAAGAGGCGCCCAACTGATTCGTTCCTTTGAGGCCGGCACCTACACGGGCGTGATGCATTGGGACAGCTTCAAGCTTCAGCAATTGCTTATTGAAACCGCACAGCAGCGATCGGACATCCACTATCTGATGGTCACCAACCTGGACGGAAGAATCGTCGCCAACAGCGATCCGGAACAAAACGGCCAGTTCCACGGAAGGGATCTCGATCTTGCCGACATCGCCCACATGGACCAGTCCAACGTGAAGGGGCATGTGGTCCGGCAGGAAGGACAACCGCCGGTATTTGAAGTCTACAGCCGTTTCTCCCCCACGACCCTTCCCATGAGCCGGGGCTCCGCCGCCCGCGCCTTCCAGGACCGTTTCGAAAAGCTCATGGAAGAATTCGGTTTTCCGACATCTGAAAATTTGATTATTTTTGTCGGACTCGATATGAGCACCATCGAAGCCACACGTCGCGCCTACATGCGCCATGCCATCCTCATGGGAACCGTGCTGCTGTTCATCGGTTTCGGCGGTTTTGTTCTTTTGATGCTGTTCCAGAGCAACCGCGCCACACGAATTTCTCTCTCGCGTATCAAGGCATTTTCCGACAACCTGGTGGAGAATATGCCCATTGGGCTTGTGGCGCTGGATCCGGACCGGGTCATTGCCACGGTTAACCAGGTTGCCGCATCGATGCTGGATATTCATGAAGCGGATGCCACCGGGGAACCGGCCGCATCTGTGCTTCCGGCCCAAATATATGAACTGGTGGAACGATTAAATCAGGAGCCGGAAATCATTGACTGCCAAATCGATTGCAGGCTCCCCGACGGCCGATCCCTTCCCGTCGAAGCCACGGCGACGCCCCTCAAAGATGAAACCAATCAGTTTTTCGGCTACGCGCTGCTGCTTAAAGACCTGCGCGAAATCCAGGCCCTTCGCAAGGAGGTGGCCAGGACTCAGCGGCTTGCCACCGTGGGCCGGCTTGCCGCCGGGGTGGCCCATGAAATCCGCAATCCGCTGAGTTCCATAAAGGGGTTTGCCACCTACTTCAAGGAGAGATATCCGGATATTCATGAAGATCAGCAGATCGCCGGCATCATGATACAGGAAGTCGACAAACTGAACCGGGTCGTGGGCCAACTCCTGGAATTTGCCCGCCCGGTCGCCATCGTCCAAAAATGGGTTGAATTGTCGCCGCTCATCGAGGACTCCCTGAAACTGGTGGAACAGCAGGCCCGGAACCGGAACATTCAGATCAAACGCACTATTTCTCCCCAATCGTTACAGGGATGGATCGACCCGGACCGGATCAACCAGGTTCTTCTCAACCTGTACCTGAATGGGATGGAGGCCATGGAAAAAGACGGCGTCCTGAATGTAGAGACGACGACAACACCGGATTTAAACACTCTCATTATCCGTGTCTCGGACACCGGACCCGGTGTCGATGCTGAAGATATTACCCATATTTTTGATCCGTATTACACGACAAAACCATCCGGCACGGGGCTTGGCCTTGCCATTGTCCACAATATCATCGAAGCGCATCACGGACACATCATCCCGGAGAAACGGCCCGAGGGAGGCGTTTCCATGACGGTTTACCTGCCGATCCCCGATACACGCAGAGAAAACGACAGGAGTAATGAAACATGATATCTTCCCCGACCATCCTGGTGGTGGATGACGACACCGCCCATAGAACCATGCTCAGAGCCCTGATCGGAGGATGGGGATACGCCATCGTGGAGGCCGACGATGGCGCTGTGGCCATCGAAAAGGTCAAGGGACAACCCTATGATTTGATCCTCATGGATATCCGGATGCTGAAAGTCTCAGGCCTGGAGGCGATGGAGGAGATTAAAAAAATCAACCCCGCCATTCCGGTGATCATCATGACCGCTTACTCGTCGGTTGACACGGCCGTTTCTGCTTTGAAAACGGGTGCTTATGATTATCTCACCAAACCCATTGATTTCGACAAACTCCGGCTCACCATGGCGCGGGCCATGGAGCATCTTCGGTTAAAGGAGGAAAACCGCCTTCTCAAAGCCCAGTTGGAGGATTCCTTCGATCGACATCGAATCATCGGCAGCAGCCCGGTCATGGCGAGCCTCCTGGAAACCGTCTCCCAGGTGGCCCCTTCGGAGGCCACCGTGCTCATCTCCGGAGAATCCGGCACCGGCAAGGAGCTTATCGCCGGTGCGCTTCACTATAACAGCGCACGGAAAGATGGGCCTTTTATCAAAATCAACTGCGCGGCCATCACGGAAACCCTCTTCGAATCGGAGCTCTTCGGCCACGAAAAGGGCGCCTTTACCGGTGCGGATCGCGTCAAGGAAGGGCGCTTTCTCCAGGCCGACCACGGGACCCTTTTTCTGGACGAAATCAGCGAAATGCCGTTGACCATGCAGGTCAAACTGCTCCGGGTGCTTCAGGAACGGGAGATCACGCGCGTGGGCGGCGAAAAGGTGATTCCGGTGGACGTGCGCCTCATTGCAGCCACCAATAAAAACCTGGCGGACCTGGTTCCCGAGGGCCGGTTCAGGGAGGATCTTTACTACCGCCTCGATGTCGTTCAGCTTAAGATGCCGCCGCTTCGTTCCAGGCGTGAAGATATTCCCCTGCTGGCCCAGCATTTCCTGGACCAGTTCACGAAGAAAAACCGGAAAGAAATCCGTGGATTCACCCCCGCCGCCATGGACCGGATAATTCGCTACGACTGGCCCGGAAATGTCCGGGAGCTGATGAACGCGGTGGAAAGAGGCGTGGTGCTGACGCGATCGGACTATCTGGACAGCGAAGATATGCCGTTTATTTCGTCTTCGAACGTTTCCGCTGAAAATCCGCCTGAAGCGGCATTCACCGGAAGGCCTCTGGAAGCGATTGAAAAGGCCGCTGTTCTTCAAACACTGTCGGCGGTCGGCGGCAATAAAAGTGAAGCCGCACGCAGATTGGGCATTACCCGAAAAACACTCCATAAAAAACTGAAGATATATGGAATGATGTGAACAAAGCATTCAGCTCTTGGCACGCAGCAATCCAATGTCGTTAACTTAGAACATTGTCCATAGAACTATTTGCATCAAGTTCAATTTTATGAATATGAATAACCACAGAGAGCACAGAGAACACAGAGAAAGGCCAGATACAATCAGTTACAAGCTTTTTCTCTGTGCTCTCTGTGATCTCTGTGGTGGTAATTCTTAGTATTTATTCAAATTGAGGCCTTTAAGTTAATGACATTGCTCAGCAATCAGCTATGTGGAATGTATTCAACCGTTCTTGGCTGAAAGCTGATGGCGAACGCTTCTATTCTGTTCTGAAAAAAGGATCGACCATTGGACAGTTTTGTTCTATGCCCCACGTGCAACGCCAAAAACCGGATTCCGGAGGATAAGGCCGGGGAAAAAGCGAAATGCGGTAAGTGCGGCAGCACGCTTCCGAAAGAGGGAGCACAGCCCCCGCTTGTTCTTCGTTGCGCCGAGTGTGGCGGGAAAAACAGGGTCCCCCTGGAAAAGCTGAAACAGGGACCTTCTTGCGGAAAATGCCACTCGCCGCTTCAAACCGAGGACCTCATAACGCCCTGGGCGCTCCCGGTAACCGACGCGAATTTTGAACCCAAGGTACTGAAATCGCCCCTTCCGGTGCTACTTGAGCTGATCTCCTCCACCTGCAGCGCCTGCGCCATCAGCCGTCCGGTGATCAACCAGCTGGCCGCTGAATGGAAAGGCCGGGTCCGGGTCTGCCGGACGGACATCATGCAGAGCCCGGTCACCGCAAATCGCTATCAGGTAATGAGCACCCCCACCTCTCTTATCTTTGACCGGGGCCGGCTCATGGACAAAGTGATCGGCGCGGCGCCGAGGGAAATGTTCCTTCAGAAAATGGCCCCTTTTCTTTCCTGATATGGATACCGTCGACAAATGCAGCCGCCTGGCCCGGGAAATCCGAGGCTGGTTCGAAGCGGGTATTTCCCTCGACATGCATGCAAAGCGTTACATGGATGCTTGCCTCCCGGGAATATCCATCGAAGAGGTGGGGCACCGGTTGACCGATGCCCCCGACCTCGAAATCGCTCCTCTCATGGACCTGATTTTTTTCCCGGATGAAGCCCTACAGGAGCGCCTGGAGCCGCTGATCGAAAATCAATGCTACGATTCCGACGATGAAGCGATGGTGGCGGAGTTGCTTGAGGGCCAACCCCTCCGGACCATGCTTCTTGGTTCCGAAGGCCGTGCGGGCGTTACTTTCGAGATCCCGCTGTCGGTCTTTGCTCCGTTCGTTCGTCGTCTCACAATTTCCAGACGGATCCCCTCCCCGCTCACGGAGACAATTTCAGACATTCACCCTCCGGAAACTGCCACCGGGATCAAGGTCAAGCTTCGAAACACGCGATTTGCGTTTTCCGAACCGGTGACCGATTTTTTAATTTCATTCTTCATGGGCATGGATTCCAGAGATCCGGAATTCTTCACCTGCCTGGAATTGATACTGGCGCTTCTCGGGGAACAGGGAGAGGAGACCGACCCCTTTTTTCTCTTGCGACTGAAAATCGACACGCTTTCCAAGGCCAAAGAGGCCGCCGCCTTATTCGAAAAACAGCTTCGCGGCAGTAATATGGAAACGCTGATGCAGATGGGAGTCCGTCCTCCGGAGATAAGCGTTTCAGGAGCAGCAGAAAAGATAGCCCGGCTGGATCGAATCGGCAGGGCTGTGGCACTGGGTGGCGTTCTCTTCCGGCGCAAACTCTGAAAAGGGTCAGCTGTTGACGGGGAGTTCGAACCGGAATACAGTACCGCTGTCACGGGACGAAGTAAAACTCACCTTCCCTCCCAGCACTTCCTCACCGAAATACTTCATGGAGAAAGTGCCGAGTCCGCGTCCGGCCCCTTCCTTTGTGCTGAAGTTGCGTTGAAAAATTCGCTTTCCGATTCCATCGGGAATATGGCCGCAGTTCCACACGCAAAATACGATGCTTCTTCCTGCCTGTTCCACTGACAACGTTACCTGCCCCCCTTCGGATGTGGCCTCCAGGGCGTTTGAGATCATATTGATGAGAATTCGCATGGTCAACGAAAAATCGGTTTTGATTTCCAGGTCAGGCACATCACCGTCAAGGCGCAGCTCCTTCCCGCTTTTTCGGCAACTATCCGAAAAAATGGAGCAGGTTTCGCTTAGAAGCCGCCGAAGGGAAACAATGTGGTATACCGGCTGGTAAGTGGCGATGCCATCCTGGAAAAGCTGCCGCTGGATCGATATTTCATTGGACAGCCGCAGCGACAGCGCGTTGATCTCGTGCGCCATAATCTCCATCCTTGCGTTGGGGTCCAGCACCATCAGCTCGCTTCTGCTCAAAATGGCATGAACAATATTTTTCAAGTCATGAAAAAACAGGCGTTCCAATGTTCCCCATTGCTGTTCCTTGCTGATATCGTTTAAAAAGAGCAGAATATAGCGCTTGCGATGCGAAAGAATAGGATAGGACCGGACCTTGAAGAAAAAATCTTTTTTTCTGCCGTCTTTCTCGATGGTCACGGCACATTTCTTCTCAACGGGCTGGTTCATCGCCAGGCCGGTGACAATCGAGATCGCGGCGCCGCAGGTAGCACAGAACTCACTGGTTCCGCACCCGCCGGGAAGTTCCCGGGAATGAATGCAATTGATGGACTCCCCGGGACGAAGCCCGATAATTTCCCTGACATCATTCAGGTTCAGCAGTTTCAGATAATAGTCATTTACGGCGATAATCTGTCGGTGTTCGTTTAAAACCGCGATCAGGCCACTGAGAATGTTCATCAATCCGCAAATCACCGGATCGTTTTCGATATTGTGGATATCCTTTTCGAGTTCGGCCTGCCCGGCCCGTTCGGGTGGTGCGTAGAAAGTTTCCATTCGTCTCACCTGTCGGACGCTGATAAAAGGAAAAGTATACGATGCTTGCTTGGTACTATGGTTGCAGACAATATATTGCAGAAGACTGAAATCGTCTCCTGTTCATCACCGCTAATGAGATAATGAACAGGGTTTGTATTCGCGTCCGTTTTTTTGTAATTATACAGAAAAATCAACCAAAGTGGAGAAGATTTTTATTTCCGGCGTTTGATTCAAGCTTATTACCACTCAATATTATTAATGAATCAGCCTGCGCATTGTATTCCGGAGTGTTTGATGGTAGGAGATTTTCATCAGAAAAACATTTGGGCAACATCCGACGACAGACGCACGATATTTTCAAGGAGCAATCATGCCACTGGACCCGAAGGTAGAAGAGTTTTTGAAGATCATGGCAAAAATGGGAGAAAGGCCCGTGTCCGAGATGACTCCCGAAGAAGCTCGTCAATTGATACTGGACAGGCCCGCTCCGCCTTTCTCTCCTCCTGCCATTGCCGAAATTTCCAACCGGGAAATTCCCGGGCCGGGGGGTAATCTGCCCATCCGCATTTACACACCCAATGGGGGAGGCCCTTTCCCGATCCTCGTTTTTCTTCATGGTGGCGGTTTTGTCATCGGCAACCTGGATACCCATGACGTGGTCTGCCGTAATCTTTGCGCCGTCGCAGGCTGCATTGTGGTGGCGGTGGATTATCGCCTGGCTCCGGAGAATAAATTCCCGGCCGCCACCGACGACTGTCTTGCAGCCGTCCGGTGGGTGTCGGAAAACGCCGAAAGCTTTCGCGGCAAGCAGGATCGAATCGCCGTCGGCGGTGACAGTGCCGGCGCCAACCTTTCCACTGTGACCGCCATCCGGATCCGCGACGAAGGGGGGCCGGCATTATGCGGCCAGCTTCTGGTATACCCGGTGACGGACCATCACACTCCGGGCACCCCCTCTATCAAAAAATTCGCCGGCCTCTTTATCACCCGGGAGGAAATGATGTGGTTTTCGGAACAATACCTGAGCGACCCTTCTCAAATCGACCATCCCCACGTACACCCCCTGCGGGCGAAAAAACTCACCGGCCTGCCCCCCGCCCTCGTGATGACCGCGGAGTATGATCCGCTTCGCGATGAGGGGGAACTTTATGCCGAGCGGATGGCCTCCGCCGGCGTTTCCGTCGAGCGCATCCGATACGCCGGCATGATCCACGGGTTTTTCGGATTTCTGGGGATCATAGACCAGGCCGAGCAGGCGCATCGGGATGCATGCAAGTGGCTGAGAGAGAGGTTTATGTTTTAATAGAAAATATTTTAAAGGGAAGCTTCTGCCCAGGCGTCGGACCGGGCGATCTGCTGCTGCGTTGTCCCCATCAATGCGATCAATGCCTTGCATTGCGCTGCAAATTCCGGACGTTTGCTTTCAGGAATCGAGGCCACCAGAGGTATTTTGGCTTTAACTGCATCGACCGGGCGGCCATTGATGCGCAACTCAAAATGCAGGTGAGGCCCCGTTGATCGACCCGTATTGCCGGATTTCGCGATCATCTCGCCGCGCTTCACTCTTTGCCCCTTTTTAACCAGAATGCGGCTTAAATGAAGGTACCGGGTGACATACTGGCCGCTGTGCTGAATTTCAATGTATTTACCGGCGAAGGGGTGATCCTTCACCCGGGTGACAACACCGTCACCGGTCGACAGGACCGGCGTCCCGATGGGCATCGAAAAATCGGTGCCGTTATGGGGCAAAATGCGTCCGGTCACCGGATTCTTCCGTCTCGGACTGAAAGAAGAACTGACGCGATGGATGCCCCGAAAAGGATACCGCAAAAACGCACTGGCCAAACTCTCGCCGTTCTGATCGTAATAATTACCGTCTTCAAACAAAAAGGCCGTATGGGTTTTGTTCCGGTTAAAAATTCGGACCCCTTCGATATGGCTCTGGCCGGTATACTGGCCGTCGACATACTGCTCGCTGCGAACCACCTGAAAACGATCGCCCGAACGAATGTCCCGGGAAAAGTTCAGTTTTCTCCTAAACAGTTCGGCAATAGTGCCGGCATCCTGCTGGCTCAGCCCCGCATCCATGGCCGACCGGTAAAAACTGCCGCTGATCTCCCCGGACACCAGCTTCCGCTTCCAAACACCCGGCGTCACAATCTCTTCATACTCAAAGGTGTCGTCATCGATTCGCCGGTAGACAACCTGCTTCCCCGGATCAATATAAAGCTCCATTTTCTCCAGGGCCCGAGTTGTCTGATCAAGGGTGAAGGTCAGGCGGTTGCCGGGATGGAGGACATCGAGCGCGAGAAGCGGTTCATCTGCGGCCAGGATCTGATAAAGAACCGGCTGGCCGATGGAGACACTGTCAAAAATACCACTGAGAGTATCGCCGGCTTGAATCTGGCGGGTGATGATATTGTCGGCAGCGGGCGGCGTTACAGTCGTTTCGGCTGTGGCTTCAGCCTGAACCGGTGGGGCTGCATCCATCCCCGTGTCGGCACCAACAACCGGCTGAAGTGCACTCTTTTCACCTGGTTGAACGTTGCACAGACAGCTTGCAATGGCAGCCGCCAAAACGAACAGGCCCAGCAACAGCAATCGGCGGCTGCGCCGGCGCTCTCTATGTCTCCGGCTGCTATTCCGGCTCCAGGTTGCATTCATAAAGCAGTCTCACCCCGGGTGTAAAAAAATATGAATCTGTTATGAATGCAATAATTCTAATCATTTGTCAAAAGATAGGGCCTTGTTTTTTTATTGAACCCGGAAAAGTCGCAGAAACAGCCTCTTCGGCTCTTCCGCTATTCCCGCAGTTTCCATTCCCTAAATCTGCGGAAATCTGAGTAATCTGCGGATCAATTTCTTTTTCGACTAACCGGAACCCGCCCGGTCAATAAAACGAGATCCAACCCGCCATGAAAAAACGGAGTACGATGAAAAGACGCCCCCATGCGCATTCCCGTCATCCCACCGGGAGCGATGACAGCTATTTTCCATTTCTCGAAATCCTTCAGAATCTTTTCAAAGATTTTTTCAAACAGGAGCCGTGCATCTGAAAATGAACCAAGGCGCCTGCCATAGGGCGGATTAAGGACGATCAACCCCGGCTTGGAAAAAGATTCCCCCCCCTTTAATATCACTTCCGGTGTCAGGTCAAAGAAATCGCCCTGTGAAACGGTAACGAAATCCGAGAGGCCGCAGACCGAAAGCTGTTCTCCCAGAGCCCCTGCCATCTGCGGATCAAGATCCGAGGCAAACACACAAGGTCGATCCGCGGACTGTAGATTTGCCTCGGCCTCCCGGCGAAGATGCCGCCAGCGGCCAGGGCTGAAGGAAGGCCAGCGCATGAAAGCGAAGCCCCGGAACCAACCCGCCGGCAGGTTTCGGGAAATCATGGCCGCTTCGATGGAGAACGTGCCCGAACCACACATGGGGTCCACCAGGAGTTCTCCCGGCCGGTAGCCGGCCAACTTCAGCACGGCCGATGCCAGGGTTTCCCGGATGGGCGCTTTTCCGCCCCGGGACTTGATGCCCCGCTTGTGCAGCAATTCTCCGCTGCTGTCCATGGACACGGTGAAGCGGTCCGAGTCCGCTCTCACAAAGATGCGAATATCCGATGAAGCATCTTTTTCCATTTCTCCCATTCGGGCCGAAATACTCTCCCTGACCCGCTGCGCTACAGCCGCCTTATGATAGAGCCTTGACTTCGAACTCGCCACACTGATTCGAAGAACCCCTTTTTGCGGCAGAAAAAGTTCCCAATCGATTTCCCCCAACTTTCTTTCAAGCGCCGGAAACCCGCTTGCCCGAAACCCGGCAATTCGCATCAATACCCGGTTGGCGGTTCGAAGATGCAAATTTGCAAGGTAGCAATCGTAAAGCCTGCCGG
>JBECKW010000193.1:0-5196 GCA_040235505.1 Desulfobacterales bacterium | reverse complement strand
ACGAAACAGCAATTCAAAAGGAACTCGCTGCAGCAGATCTTAAATCTTTAGATAAAGTCACTAAATACCGAAAAACCGAAGTTTTCCTTAGAATTCCGGAATTGTGCTATAAAGCAGCGGCGGAGTAGTCTTTGACCCCTGATTAAAAAAAAGGGTGAACCACACTCAGGTTCACCCTTTTGACCTAACCATACAGTGTAAAAAGAAAAGGGAAAATAAGGGACGTTGTTGACTACCGGGACTTATTGTTTTCGCCCAATTGTCAACAACGTCTCTCTTTTACACGAAAGTTAAGTTCAAAAGCAAATACAGGATGTCGATACGGCCCGGATCATCCTTCCCTTGACTCGGCATAGAGAGTCAGAAGGTTCAGAAGCACGCAGACGGAAAGCCCCATGGAACGTGTGGATATGCATTCGTTGGGGCCATGGTAATTCATTCCTCCTGCAAAAACGTTCGGGCACGGAAGCCCCATTTTCGTAAGGTTCGCGCCATCCGTTCCACCCCGAATCGGCTTCAATACAGGTTCGACACCCGCCCGCCGCACGGCCTCGGAAAGCCGTTCAGTGATCTCCGGTCTTTTTCCGAGGAACTGGACCATATTCGAGTAACTGCGCTTGATCTCGACATCGACTTTCAATCGAGGCTCCTCTTCCGTGAGATCTTCCGCAATTTTTTGAATGGTATTGCCGAATTCAGCCAGGGGTCCCTCCTCGAAATCCCGAAGGATCAGGTGACATTTACATTTTGAAGCGTCTCCGTTTACTTCCACAGGATGGATGAAGCCGTCCCGGCCCTCTGTACATTCGGGACTTTTTTCCGCCGGCAATCTCTCGATGAACCTGGACATATATCTGAGGGCATTGACCAGTTTGCCCTTGGCCGTGCCCGGGTGAGTCGAAACGCCCGTGATGGTGACCCAGGCGGAATCTGCATTAAACGTCTCCACATTGATTTCTCCGTCAAAATTCCCGTCCACCGTAAAGGCCACGTCTGCACCAAATGTCTCGATGGGAAATTTGGCGGTTCCGCGGCCGATCTCTTCGTCCGGAGTGAACGCGATGCGAATGTTCGGGCGGGTCAAATCCGGGTGGCTTTTCAAGTATTCCAAAACCGCCATGATTTCCGCAATCCCGGCCTTATCGTCGGCACCCAGAAGGGTCGTCCCATTCGAGGTGATAAGCGTGTCGCCGATGCATGCCATAAGCTCCGGAGTGTCTTCAGGCGTTATGGACACGCCGTCCTCGAGACGAACGGGTGAGCTGTCATAGTCATGGAAAAGAGGTGTAATCCCCTCCCCGGGGGCGGCAGGTGAGGTGTCCATATGGGCGATGAGACCGACCGTCGCCCCTCCCCGGGCATTGCCAGCCAGGGTCGCGGTAACGTAGCAATGCTCATCGACTTGGGCATCGGAGAGCCCGAGCTCCCGAAGCTCTTGGACGAGCCTGCGGGCGAGGTCAAATTGCCTTTCCGTGCTTGGAAAGGACTCCGAGTGCTCGTCCGAGGTGGTGTGAATCTTAACGTACTCCGTGAATCTTTCGACCAGAGAGGTCTCTTCCAGTATCTCGTTTGGATTATTGAAGTATATCGTCATCGTTCCCTTCCTTGTGTAGAAGTGGTTTCAAAACCACTTCTGTTGTCATGGCGGGCATCCCCATTACTTCAGAAACCGGTAAACAGCAGTTCTCTTATCCCCGATACGCTCTAAAAATCCGTTTTCGAAACCGTAGCGGAGGTCCCGGCTGGCAGTCGCTGTGGAGATGGATTTGAAGACATTCTGATAGTCTTTACGAGAAAACGTTTCTTCGGAAAAACGCTTTCTGAACTGCTTCAGCCGGTCCACGGTGGTGATCGTCACCGCCCGGGTTTCCGCCATCAGGATTTTGAGTGCCTCATCGATCTGAACGAGCATGAAATCGATAAATGCCGTGCAGTCGCCGGCGCTGTCGCTTTCGGCCAGAGCTTTATAATATTCGTCCTGGCGTTCGATAATCAGGTGCTCGACCGGAAGATACTCGAATACCGGGTGATAGTCCATCAGAATCCGGGTCTGCCACAGGCGGCCCATCCGTCCGTTTCCATCCTGAAAAGGGTGAATATATTCGAGCTGATAATGAAACCGGCAGGATTTTATCAGCAGGTGATCATGGCTTTCGTTCAGGTAAGCCAGCAGCCCGTTCATCAGGGGAACCACCTTTTTCCAGTGGGGCGCCCGATGGAAGATATCCTTATCGCGGATCACCCCAATGGCCTTCCTGCGTAAGGCACCCGGCTCCGGGATCAACCCCTGCATCAGCGTCCTGTGGGCTTCCAGGAGGGCGTCGAGGGAAAACGGATCATGGCCTGAAAGGTTGTCATATGCTTTGAACGCGTTTTTTACTTCCAGGATGTCTCCCCGGGGGCCGATGACCCTTTTTTCATCCAGCAACGCGGTCACCTGGTCCAGGGAGAGCGTGTTGCCCTCGATGGACAGAGACGATTGAACGGTGCGAATACGGTTTTTGCGCCTCAGTTTGGGGGAAGGCTTGAGCAGATTCATCCCCTCCAGTTTCCCTACATGTTCAGCTATGGACGTCAGAGCGTTCAGAATGCCGGGGGTTATCTGATATGGGGATGGCTCGTACTTCATGGTTTAATAATATCATATGATACTATCATGTCAAGCGAGGAGGTGGCGCCGGTGGAAAGGGGGCCCGAATTTTCGTGGCGTTGCCACTAAGGGTTCGAGGGTTCGAGGGGCCAGGGGTTCAAGGGGAAAAATGCAGATTATCTTTTCGCATAAGGCCTCAATATCCCATATCTTTTATCTTCTTTTGCCTTGACACTCAAGCCTTTTGGCATCTATATCTGTCTAACATAACAAAGAAGCATTCCCATTCCCACATAAACGACAGGAGGATGATCATGTCGGCGACTTCTGGATATGTGGTTCGAAAAGGACCTTACCCCGAACTCACTCTATCGGCTGTTCTGGTCGGATACGGTCTGGGCGTGCTCATTGCCCTGAGCATTGGATACGCAAGCTTGATGTTAGGCTTTTCAATAGAAGGGTCTGAGCTTGCGGCCATCCTTGGCTACGCCATTCTGCGGGGTTTGCTGGGCCGAGGCAGCATTATCGAAAACAATATCAATCAGACCATCGCGAGCGCTGTTAACGGTGCTTCGGCCGGGATGATGTTTTCCGTTCCGGCCCTTTTTATCCTCGGGGAGACAGATTTCAACCCTTATGTCATGGTATTTGCCTGCATTGCCGGCGGGGTGTTGGGAATCGCCTTTATTATCCCCCTGCGTAAGCAGATGATTGATTTTGAACGGCTGACCTATCCCGGTGGGGTCGCCGTTGCGACCATTTTGAAATCGCCCGGCGCCGGTATGAAAAAAGCCGTCTATTTAGTGGCAGGCGCGCTTGCCAGCGCCGCCGTTCACTTCTTCAGTCAGTATTCTGGGGTAGAAGACCTTCATATCGGCCAGATGATCGGTATGCCGGATTACATGAACGGCGTCTGGTACATCTCACTGATGACCATCGGCGTCGCCTATATTGCCGGCAAAGGAGGCGTCTTTTTTATCCTGGGAGGATTTCTCTGCTATTGGGTCCTGGCCCCCATCATGTCATTTATGGGACTCCTGCCCTCGGCGGATGTTCTGAGCGCGGCCGGACAAAGCATGCCCGTATACCTGCGCCTGAATCTCTTTCGTCCTGTGGGTATCGGCATGTTGATCGGAGGCGCCATAACGGGCATTGTCCTCGCGCTTCCCCTGATTGTCACCGCCATCAAAAGCATGCGAACCGCCTCGAAGCTGAAGACTTCCGGTTCCTCCGACGAAATGCCCATCAAACTCCTTTACATGGCCGTTGCGGGCGCGGCGATACTCCTGTACTTCATTGCTGATTACTCAACCATTGAAATGGGGTGGTTTCGAGGGTTGATGATGGCCCTCCTGGGGACCATATGGATCTGGGTGGCAGGCGTGGTTTTGTCGGAATGTATCGGCAGAACCAACTGGTCTCCCTTAAGCGGCATGACCCTGATCGCCGTGACCATTCTGATCGTCATCAGTTCCGGACTGAGCGACCGTGCAGCCATAATTTCTTCTCTCCTGGTCGGTGCCGCAGCCTGCGTGGCCATGGCACAGGCCACGGATCTGATGATGGACCTGAAAACCGGCTACCTCGTGGGGGCGAGTCCCAGGAAACAACAGATCGCTCAATTCTCCGCCACATGGCTCGGGCCCATTGTCGTCATGGCTTTGATCTTCATCCTGAACAATGCCTATAAAATGGGCAGTGACCACTTGCCCGCTCCACAGGGAACGGCGCTGGCCAGTGTGATCAAGGGGATTCTCGGCGGAAATGTTCCGGTACAGAAATACGTGGCCGGAGCCGGGCTGGGTGCTGTGCTCAGTGCATCGGGTATCGGCGGGCTCGGAATTCTGGTCGGCCTGGGGTTTTATCTCCCCTTCAATATTGTACTGACCTATAGCCTCGGTATCCTCCTGCGTCTTTTGTCGGACTGGAAGATGGGCGCTCAATGGAGTGAACAATACGGTGTTCCCGCTGCTGCGGGACTTATTGTGGGTGAAGCGCTCGTGGGGGTGGGGTTTGCCCTCAGTTTCATCATCAAGGGCCTGGGTGCTTAGGAGGATAGGAGGAACCATGAAAAAGCTTGGATATCTTCTCGTCTTTGTCGGATGTATCGCAGCCTCTCTGGTCTCCGTTACAGATGTTCTCCAGGTGAACTGGGTGCGTTTCAGCATTTTTCTGGTCATCGGTATCATAGGGATTATCTTGATTCGCAGCAGCGATAAGAAAGAGACCATGCACGAGGAAACGCTTTCGCGAAACATAAAAGCCATAGTGGAAAGCCTGGAGCGGATAACGGGTGATGTAAAATTGATCCGATCCGGGATAGATCCGAATAAACCGCAAGACGTTCATAAAAGGATTGACGAAAAACTGCCGGGTCATCTGCAGACGTTTGTTGAATCCCGCAAGACCATCGGTCATGTGTACGGTTTGCAGGCCTATGGTCATGTGATGAACTATTTTGCCACGGCTGAGAGGTATTTGAACCGGGTCTGGTCTGCTTCTGCGGATGGGTATATCGATGAGGTTATGGAGTACATGGAGAGAAGCGAACAACAATTCGAAGAGGCGCTGGCTGCATTGAGGGGATTGGCGGAAAGTCAGGGGGC